>NZ_JBREBQ010000035.1:0-27432 GCF_052906625.1 Geobacillus sp. CCR
GCGCACCCTAGGTCTGTAAGATATCCACAAAACTGAAAAAGGATGTAAGGGATTTTGTCGAAAAATATTTTTTGGACACCCCTGAGGGGCCGAAAAGCCTTGATAAATCAACATTTCTAGAGGGAGGTAATACCATGGCCAACAAGCATGTCAAAAGTGTATCATTCAATCTCGACAATAAAGAGGAACAACTTGCCTGGAAGTACGTGTCCAAAAAAAATTTCTCCGGCTATGTTAAAAAACTCATCATCGAAGACATGAAGCGGAAAGCAGCCGAAAAAGCGCAATCAAGGCCGTTTATGCCGTCAAAGTAGTCCTGCCGCTTTCGCCACGACCAATGCGGTGCCGCCTAGGATCAGCAGTCCGCCGATGATCAGGTGCATAGGCTTCACCTCGCTTTAGGTGTATTATCACCAAACGCAAAGGGGGATATACTCATGTGGTTCACACCGAAAGTGGAAACCGTCGGGAGCATTTCGGATTTTTTAGCAGGAAGCCGAAAAAAGGAGGTGGTCGGCACGTTCTTACCGGTGACGTTATCGACCGCCGCCCTATCCGCGTACGCCTCGAAAGCGGAAGCGGCCGGGCTGCAAGACAAAATTATCCACGCGTTCGATCCGCTGGTCGAAATCATTCAAGCGCTCGCCTACCCGGTCGGGTTTACGATGATTTGCGCAGGCTTCCTAGTGATTATGACCGGGAACCGACACAAGGGGTTGCACATTATCAAATGGGCGGCGATCGGGTTCATCGGGATGCAGTTTGCGCCAGGCATCATGAGCATACTCGTGGAAGTCGGAAAAAGCATCGGAAAATGACAACACTGCGCATCACACCGGACATCCGGCTGACGAACCAAAACGTCGAAGAACTCGCCCGGACGATGTGCGTCTACATGTCACCGCTTGAGCGTTGGAACGGGAAGGGGTTCGATGACGCCCCTTTCCTCTCCTTTGAAACGGTGCTGGAAAAGGAAAACACAGGTTTCTATGTGACAGTTCCGTCTTCCCAAGTGGCTTTGGCGCGAAAGGCGATCGAAAGCGCTTGGCCAAAGGTGGCGGTCGAGGAAACGGAAGACCCCTTCACAGAAGCCCCGCATTTGGCTTCTGAGCTGTCCTACGAGCGTCACTATATGTTTTCCCTTCGGGTGGACAGACGAACGCTAGGAGCGCTTCCTAGCGCCCTAGAAACGCTCCGAAACATGGACGAAAGGGAGAAGGTCTATATCCAAGTGCTGGCCACTCCGGCGCATCGGGACTGGTATGTGGGAGCGGTCGAGGCATATAGCCGTTTCAAACAAGGGGATATGCCACAGAAATGGCGGCTCGACAAAAAGACAGTGGGGAGGACCGCACTGAAAGCCTTGGCGCATACGGTATACGGGGCGGCCAGCGTGATGACGGAATTGTTGACCGGCGAGGAATTGGAACCGCTTCAGCTCGACGGCGGAGAACGGGCGATGATCCTGCGCGATGGTCGGTTGAGCGAGGCGACACTGTCCAAAACGAAAGGCGACGCCTACGAGGTGCAAATCCGCGTCGGGGTGGTGTGCAGTGATCGCACAAAAGCTCATGCTCTGCTTCGAATGGTCACGATGGCGTTCCGTGATCTTGACGGCGACAACATGCTTGTGGCTGCTCCGGCCAATCCTGAAAGGACATTTCAGCGCATGAAAGAGCGGAAAATGGCGCCGTCTTTACAAAAGGACTATTTCAGCATCGCGGAATTGAGCCGGTTGCATTTGTTGCCAACCGCGGAATACCAAGAAAAATACCATATTCCAAACATCGCACAGCTCGAAACAGAAGTGCCGGCGGCATTCACAAAGGGCGGTCTGTATTTTGGCGACGTCACCTACAAGAAAACGACGGCCCCTGTCTACCACCCGACCCACAATCATGACATACTATGCCTGCCGCGCGTCTATATCGGTGGGATGGGGAGCGGCAAGACGCGAGGTGCGGCGGCCAACTTGGTGGTGGAAGCCGTGCGCAAAGGATTTGGAGCATTGGCCATTGACCCGGCCAAAGGAGAGATATACGAGGAAGTGTCATCGTCCCTTCCGGCCGAGCAACTCATACACATCCGCCTAGGGCAGCGCCCGATCGCGTTGGATTGGCGAGAAGTCGCACATTCACCAAAAGCGAGAAACCGGCTTGCCAATACGATACTTGGCTTTTTTGACCAAGCGGACTTGGAAGCTGGCGGACAGACATCACGGTTTCTGCGTGCCGCTGTCATGGCGATGCAAACCGGGCGGTTGAGCGAGATTTTGCGCATCTTCCAGGATGAAGACTATCGCGAGCAAGTCATCGCGACTATGCCGGATAGCATCCATAAAACCACACTCAAGCAGTACCATGAGCCGTCAGAGTCGCGGAAAAATCAAATCCTTTCGCCGATCCTCAACCGTTTGGATACCATCCTAGGCGACGAGTACCTGGCTGAATGTATGGATGCGGATGACGGCATTGATATGGTGTCGCTGATGGAGCAGAAAAAAGCTGTCATCATTGACGTTCCTAAGAGTGAACTGGGGGCAGAGGCGGTCAATCTCATTATCAACTTGCTTTGCACCAAAATCGACCTGGCAATGACGTTGCGAAAATCCGCTCACCCATTCTTTGTTCTGCTTGACGAACCGCACCAATTCTTGCGCTCGGTGAACATTTGGAAATCCGCGGCGGTGGAGTCCCGAAAATGGCGTGTCGGGTATTGTTGGTTTTTTCACTCGTGGGATCAACTCCCGTCTGATTTGATTGAGATCATCAAGTCCGCCGGTCCGCACTACACGATTTACGCCAGCAGCAAAAAGACATTCCGCGACCTGGCCGAGGAAATCGCGCCGTTTACCATTGAGGACGGCATCCGATTGAAACGGTTCCACGCGATCAACGTCCTGCGAAGTGAGGATGGCATGCAGAAGCCGTTTATTGCCAAAATGGCGGCGCCGCCAAGCAAAAGAAAGAAACGTGAAGGAGGAGATTGAAATGAATAACATCTTGACGAAACTGCTCCTGCTGCACGCTTTTATCACCGATCACCGACTGCAATATGCGATGATCGAGACCGATGACGAGCGGGAACAGGCGTTTATCGAAGGAGTGCTGGCGGCGTGTGAGTTTGTTGAGGAAGCGCTAGAAGAGATGTGGGAAAGCGCCGTTTGAAAACAATGAAAGAAGAAAAGAAGGCGGAGTGATCCGCCTTTTTATTTTAGAAGGAATAATACATAAAACGTGGAATATTGAATAAAAGATAATAGTTTTACACAATCCGTATCAATACATTCGGAAATCCAAAAGGGGTTGTGTATACGCACCGCAGCACCGTCTTGCACGCGATGGCGTTAGGGCTGGCTGATACGCAAGGGCTGTGCGAGCGCGATGTCGTCATGCCGGTCGTACCGATGTTCCATGTCAACGCGTGGGGGCTGCCGTTTGCCGCCACTTGGTTCGGTTCGACGATCGTCATGCCGGGACCGGCGTTTACGCCGAAAGTGCTTGCCGAGCTGATTGACTCCGAACGGGTGACGATCACCGCCGGCGTGCCGACGATTTGGCTCGGGCTGTTGCAAGAGTTGGAGAAAGGAAACTATGACGTCAGCAGCCTGACGCGTGTCATTTGCGGCGGTTCAGCCGCGCCGAAAGGGATCATCCGTGCGTTTGAAGAAAAATACGGCATTCCGTTCATTCACGCGTACGGCATGACGGAAACGAGCCCGCTTGTGCTTGTCTCACGCCCGAAAAGCTATCAAGACGGGCTGTCGTACGAGGAGAAACTGGATATTCGCGCCAAGCAAGGGCTGCTTGCTCCAGGGCTTGAGATGAAAGTGATCGGCCAAAACGGGCCGGTTCGTTGGGACGGGCAGGAAATGGGCGAGCTTTGCTTGCGCGGGCCGTGGATTGCTGCCGAATACTACAACGACGACCGGACGAAAGACGCGTTCCGCGACGGTTGGCTGCATACCGGCGATGTCGTCACCGTGGACGAAGAAGGGTTTGTGAAAATTGTCGACCGGACGAAGGATGTCATTAAAAGCGGCGGCGAATGGATTTCATCGGTTGATTTGGAGAATGCGCTCATGGCCCATGAGGCGGTGTTCGAAGCGGCGGTCGTCGCTGTGCCGCATCCGAAATGGCAAGAGCGCCCGATTGCCTGCGTCGTGCTGAAAGAAGGAAAACGCGTCACGAAAGAAGAGCTGTACGACTTTTTGCGCCCGCAATTTACAAAATGGTGGCTGCCGGATGACATTGTGTTTCTCGATGAAATTCCGAAAACGAGCGTCGGCAAGTTTTTGAAGCGGAAACTGCGCGATGAGATGGCAGCGCGCTATGCCGATGCGGCGAAGGAGTAAAGGAGGCGGACACCGTGGCAGAAACGATTGCGGTCATCGGCGCCGGGGTGATGGGAAGCGGCATCGCGCAAACGGCGGCGATGGCGGGAAAAACGGTGTATTTATATGACGTGTCCGAAGCGGCCTTGCAAAATGGGCTCGCTTCGGTGGAAAAAAGCTTGCGCCGCTTTGTCAAAACCGGCGGGCTGTCCGAGCCGGAAGCGCGAGCGGCGCTCGGGCGCATCCGCTCGACCGTCGATTTGGCCGAAGCGGTGCGCGGGGCGGATGTCGTCATCGAAGCCGTGCCGGAAAACTTGGCGCTGAAAAAAGACGTGTTTCAGCAGCTTGATCAATTGGCGAAGCCGGACGCCATTTTAGCGACCAACACATCCGAGCTGAGCGTCACGGCGCTTGCCGCCGCGACCAACCGGCCGGAGAACGTCATCGGCATGCATTGGTTCAATCCGGCGCCAGTGATGAAGTTGATCGAAATTGTGAAAGGTGAGACGACTTCCGACGACACAGTCGACGCCATCCGTCGGCTGTCTGTGGAGCTTGGCAAAGAAACGGTCGTCGTGAAAGACCGGCAAGGGTTTGTGACGACACGGGCGCTTGCCGCCCATATGATTGAATGCATCCGCATGTACGAAGAAGGAGTTGCTTCCGCTGAGGATATCGACAAAGCGGTGCGGCTTGGCCTCAATTATCCGATGGGGCCGCTGGAGCTGGCCGACATGGTCGGGCTTGATACGCTCTTGTTTGTGAGTGAAAACATGACGGAAGCATACGGCGACCGGTTCCGGGCGCCGCAGCTTTTGCGCAAGCTCGTTGAAGCCGGGCATTTAGGGCGGAAGACGGGGAAAGGGTTTTACACGTATTGAGCAGCGCTCGCCGTCCATCTGATGCCGCGCGCCAACAAGCGCTTAAAGAGCGCCCGCTTTCGCCCGTGTGGAAGCGCCCGAATAGGCAAGGCAACGAAGAAATCACGAAAGTAGAGCAAAAGGAGGAAGTTGCATGGTGCGTGAAGCGGTCATTGTCGAAGCGGTCAGGACGCCGGTCGGCAAGCGGAACGGCGTCTTCCGGGACGTTCATCCGGTCCATTTGGCCGCGGTGGTGCTCGATGAAGTCGTGCGCCGGGCCGGCATGGACAAAGGGGCGGTGGAAGACATCGTCATGGGCTGCGTGACGCCGGTCGCCGAACAAGGGTACAACATCGGCCGGCTGGCGGCGCTTGAGGCCGGATTCCCGATCGAAGTGCCGGCAGTGCAAATCAACCGAATGTGCGGCTCGGGGCAGCAGGCGATTCATTTCGCCGCCCAGGAAATCCGCTCCGGCGATATGGATGTCACGATCGCCGCCGGGGTCGAAAGCATGACGAAAGTGCCGATTTTAAGCGATGGCAACGAGCAGACGATTCCGCCGTCGCTTCATGAAAAATACGAATTCATCCACCAAGGTGTCTCGGCTGAGCGGATCGCCAAAAAATACGGCCTAACGCGCGAGGAGCTTGACGCCTACGCGTACGAAAGCCATCAACGCGCCTTGGCGGCCTTGCGCGAAGGGAAGTTTCGCGCGGAAATCGTCCCGGTGAAAGGGCTTGACCGCGATGGCCGCGAAATCCTTGTCACCGATGATGAAGGGCCGCGGGCCGACACATCGCCGGAAGCGCTCGCCGCGCTCAAGCCGGTGTTTCAAGAAGACGGTCTCATCACCGCTGGCAATGCGAGCCAAATGAGCGACGGGGCGGCCGCTGTGCTTTTGATGGAACGGGAGGCGGCGAGGCGGTTCGGACTGAAGCCGAAAGCGCGCATTGTCGCGCAAACGGTCGTCGGCTCCGACCCGACGTATATGCTCGATGGCGTCATTCCGGCGACGAGGCAAGTGCTGAAAAAAGCCGGCCTCTCGATCGATGACATCGACCTCATTGAAATCAACGAAGCGTTCGCCCCGGTCGTGCTCGCCTGGCAAAAAGAAATCGGCGCTCCGCTTGAGAAGGTGAATGTCAACGGCGGCGCCATTGCGCTTGGCCATCCGCTCGGCGCCACCGGTGCGAAGCTCATGACGTCGCTTGTTCATGAACTTGAACGGCGCGGCGGCCGCTATGGGCTATTGACGATTTGCATCGGCCACGGGATGGCGACGGCCACGATCATCGAGCGGGAGTAAGAGCAACGCGTGGAAAAAACATTTGTTTGACACACACTCGACAGCGGTGGCGGCCGCTGTTTTTTCTGTCATGACGAGAAAATAAAAATATGAGACGGAACTGGAGCGATGTGATAAGATGAAAGAAAAGCAAGTGAAAGGGGAAGCGCAGTGCAGAAGGAGAAGCCGTTTTACACGTATCGCGACATTGAACATTGGGAAGGAAATTGGGAACTGATCGATGGTGTTCCCTATTTATTGGCGTCTCCGTCGTTTGAGCACCAGTATGTGGTCGGACAACTGCACCTTGCATTGGCTTCGTATTTTCAGGCGCGTGGCTGTCATGTCATTCTTGCCCCGTTTGATGTTCAGCTTGATCCTGAGGAGCCGGAACGGATGGCGAAAACGGTTGTTCAGCCGGATTTATCAGTTGTTTGTCGGGTTGAGCAAATCGGGAATCGGCGAATGAAAGGGGCTCCCGATCTCGTTGTGGAAGTGCTGTCACCAAGCACCGCCTTGCGTGATCGAAACCAGAAATACTATTTATACGAAAAATATGGTGTGCATGAATATTGGATTGTAGACCCCAGCAATCGAACGATCGAAGTGCTCAGCTGGCAAGATGGACGATTCGAGCAGCGAGCGGTTTTCGGGCCAAGCGATGAGTTGGTTTCTTTTTGGCAACCGGATTTGACGGTTTCGCTCGCCCCCGTGTTTCCTCCGGAAGAAAGCGATGTGTAGCTGATGGAGAACAACCTTGTTTGGCTGCCATCTCTGGAAATAACGGCTTCGCTTTTGGTGTCAGCAGCAGAAAGAAGAAAGCAAAGGGGATCGATGTCATGAAGCAAGCCTTTCTCGCTTCCTTCTATTTATCCCTTGCCGCTGGCATTTGGGGCGGGATGTATGTGGTGAGCAAATACGTGTTGGACTACATTCCGCCGTTTACGCTCGTCTGGCTGCGCTACGCCGTCGCCTTGATCGTGCTGGGCGCCGTCGCCGTGGCGAAACGCGAGCGCCCCCCAAAGAACGGGCGTGACTGGGGAATGATTATCACGGTCGGGATCATCGGCTACGTCGTTTCCATTTCCTTGCAGTTTGTCGGCACGAAATGGTCGAACGCCCATACCGCTTCGCTCATCACCGCCTCGACGCCGGCGTTTGTCGTTTTGTTTGCCCGCTGGCTGATTGGTGAGGCGCTCACATGGCGGAAGCTTGGCGCGCTCCTATTGGCGACATTCGGCGTCATCGTCATCGTCGGCTTAGGAGGCGGAGAAGAATCAACGTTTCTTGGCAACATTTGCTTAGTCGGCGCGGCGGTCACTTGGGCGCTGTTGTCGGTGCTCGTGAAAATCGCTTCGGCCCGCTTGTCCGTGTTTTCGATCACCACGTATGCCATTTTTGTGGCACTCATTGGCATGACGCCGATGATGCTCGCCGAAGGGCCGGGGCTTGCTGCGAGCCATTGGAGTGTTCCCGTCGCCCTTGGGGTGTTGTATCTTGGCGTTGTATCGACAGCGGGAGCATTTTTTCTTTGGAACAAAGGGATGGAAATGATCGATGCCGGCGTCGGCTCGCTCTTTTTCTTTTTCCAGCCGCTCGTCGGCTCGCTCTTTGGCCGGCTGTTTTTACAAGAGCAACTCGATGTCTCGTTTTGGCTCGGCGGGGCGCTCATTGCTGCCGGCGTGGCCGTGGCGGTGCGAAGCGAGCAAAGCGCGTAAGGAAGGCGTCAGCAAACCAAAAGCGAGGAGTCCGCGTTGGGCGCCTTCGCTTCCGTGCTTACGGTTTTGCTTCTTTTCGCTTCCTTCGTACCAAGAGGCAGGGGCAGAGAGGAGCCATACAACGGCTGTCAAACGGAATGGGACGATTTATACAAAAGTCTATCTTTTCGTATAAATCAATGAGTAGTTGTTGCTTTTGCCGTTTGATCATTGCTCGCCCGCTTTTTCTCCGACCGCCCGCCGCGGCAGCTTCCAGCCGTACGTGTATGACAAAACGCGCAAAGCGGCGACGACAATCAACAACACATACAGCTCCATGGGCGATTCGGCCCATTTCAGCCCAACAGCGAGGCCGGCGAGAATGGCCCAGGCGGCATAAATTTCTGCGCGCAACACGAGCGGCTTTCTTCCCGCCAACACGTCACGGATAATGCCGCCGCCGCTTCCGGTCAACACCGCGGCGACGATGACCGCGCTTAACGGATGACCCATGTTGACGGCATACAGCGCTCCTTGAATGGCGAACGCGGACAGCCCAAGGGCGTCAAAAAAGTTGCCCCACCGCTTCCACGGCGGCAGCATTTGCTTTGGGAACAAATACACAACTGTCATGGCCGCCAAAGCGACAAGAAAGAGCGGCTGCTGTTCCCATAACGCCGACACGGGAACCCCGATCAGCAAATTGCGCACCGCCCCGCCGCCAAAAGCGGTGACAATCCCTAAAATGTACACCCCAAGCAAATCGTACTCCTCTTCCATCGCGACGATCGCCCCGCTAATGGCAAAGGCGATCGTGCCGATGATGCTCAATACTTCCCACGTCATTCGTGCTGTTCCTTTCCGTGCGGTGTTCTTGTATCATTGTAGGGGCAAAAGCGGCGGAAAATCAATCGTTTTTTTGGAACGAACTAGCAGACCGACGGTGGGATTTGGTATCATGAACGTAGAGAACATGTTCGCCGCGAGGGAAAGGAAGGGGGATGCCATGAGCCGTGAACAAGCGATCCTTGTCGGCTGCCAGCTCGCTGGTGTCGATGATGAACGGTTTCGCTATTCGATGGAGGAGCTCGCTTCGCTCGTTGCGACGGCGAACGGCGAGGTTGTGGCAGAGTTGACGCAAAAACGTGAAGCGCCGCACCCGGCGACGTATATCGGCAAAGGAAAAACGGAAGAGCTCGCCGCCATAGTCAAGCAGCTGGAACCGGACGTGGTTATTTTCAACAGCGAGCTCTCTCCAAGCCAAGCGCGCAATTTGACGAAAATGCTTGGCGAGGTGAAAGTGATTGACCGGACGCAGCTGATTTTAGACATTTTTGCAAGACGCGCCCGCTCAAAAGAAGGAAAGCTGCAAGTCGAGCTCGCCCAGCTGGAGTATATGTTGCCGCGCCTTAGCGGTCAAGGAGAGGCGCTATCCCGCTTGGGCGGCGGCATCGGCACGCGCGGCCCGGGGGAGACGAAGCTCGAGACCGACCGCCGCCATATTCGCCGCCGCATTGACGACATTAAAGCTGAGCTTGTGCGCATTGCTGAGCATCGAGGGCGCTACCGCGAGCGCCGGCAAAAAAACCAAGCGTTTCAAGTGGCGCTCGTCGGCTATACAAACGCCGGCAAATCAACGATTTTCAATCGGCTGACCGCCGCCGATTCGTTGGAAGAAAACTTGTTGTTTGCCACGCTCGACCCGTTGACGCGCAAATGTGTCTTGCCATGCGGCTACACGGTGCTTGTCACCGATACGGTCGGGTTCATTCAAGATTTGCCGACGACGCTTGTCGCCGCGTTCCGCTCGACGCTCGAGGAAGTGACGGAAGCCGATCTATTGCTTCACGTCGTCGATTCGTCTCATCCGGATTACGTTGCGCACGAGCGAACGGTGTCGCGGCTGCTCGCTGAATTAGGGGCTTCTTCCATTCCGGTGGTCACGGTGTACAATAAAAGCGATCAAAAAGCGTCGGAATTCATTCCGACAACGACTGCTTCCATCATGATCAGCGCGCTTTCCGCCGCCGACATTGACCGGCTCCGCTATTTTCTTGAAGAGGCGGTGAAACAGCAAATGGCCCGTTACGACGTGTCGATCCCAAGCGGTGAAGGAAAATTGCTCGCTCGGTTAAAATCGGACACCATTTTGCACGAATGGCATTATAATGAACAGGGAGGCACGTACGACTGCCAAGGGTACGTGCTGCCGACGCACCCCTTGTATGGGGAGCTGCAATCATTCCAACGGTAGAAAGGGTTCATCTATGTTTTGGACACAATGGAGACACGGAGAAACCATCGCTCTTCTCATCGAGGAAATCGAAGCACAAATCGCGCCGATTCACCGCCGCATCGATGAACTGGTCGACGTCAACCAATACCGCGTGCTTGAGAGCTTCCGTCGCCATCAAGTGAGCGACGCCCACTTCATTCCGTCAACCGGTTATGGGTATGACGATGCGGGCCGCGATACGCTCGATCGCATTTTCGCTGATGTGTTTGGAGCGGAAGCGGGGCTTGTGCGCCCGCAAATCATTTCCGGCACGCATGCGATTGCGATCGCGCTGTTTGGCGTGTTGCGCCCGGGCGATGAGTTGCTTTACATCACGGGCGCTCCGTACGATACGCTTGAGGAAATCGTCGGCGTCCGCGGCCGCGGCGTCGGCTCGCTGAAAGAGTTTGGCATTCGTTATCGCAGCGTGCCGCTCACAGCGGAAGGGATGGTCGATTTTCCGGCCGTTCGCGAAGCGATCCATGAGCGGACGAAAATGATCGGCATTCAACGTTCGCGCGGCTATGCGGACCGGCCGTCGTTTACTGTCGAAGAGATCGGCGACATGATTGCATTCGTCAAGTCGATCAAACCGGATGTCGTCGTGTTTGTCGACAATTGCTACGGAGAATTCGTCGAGGAGAAAGAGCCATGCCATGTCGGCGCCGATTTGATGGCCGGCTCGCTCATTAAAAACCCGGGAGGGGGCTTGGCGAAAACGGGCGGCTACATTGTCGGCAAGCGGGAATATGTGGAGGCGTGCGCCTATCGGATGACCTCGCCGGGCATTGGAGCGGAAGTCGGTCCGTCGCTTTACAGCTTGCCGGATATGTATCAAGGCTTTTTCCTTGCGCCGCACACCGTGGGTCAGGCGCTCAAGGGGGCGGTTTTTACGGCGGCGATGCTCGAGCGGATCGGACTAAAAACCTCGCCATCGTGGAAGGCGAAGCGCACGGATTTGGTTCAGTCCGTCCGTTTTGACGATCCGGAACAAATGGTGGCGTTTTGCCAAGCGATTCAGGCTTCCTCCCCGGTCAACGCTCATTTCACTCCGTATCCGAGCGACATGCCCGGCTATGAAGACAAAGTGATCATGGCCGCCGGCACGTTCGTCCAAGGGGCAAGCATTGAGTTGACGGCCGACGGGCCGTTGCGCCCCCCATATGTCGCGTATGTGCAAGGCGGATTGACGTATTCGCATGTGAAAATCGCCGTCTGTTCCGCCATTCAGCGTTTGCTTGAACAGCGGTTGATTTGTTTGTGAGGAAACATCACGTTTCATTGACTCATTTCCTAACATTATGGTAAAATAAAGGTATCAAAAGCGAGGAGGAATTGGCATGAGCAGCCAAATTCGTCGTTCCATGCCATTGTTTCCGATTGGGATTGTGATGCAGCTGACCGACTTGTCGGCTCGGCAAATCCGCTATTATGAAGAGCACGGCCTCGTTTCGCCAGCGCGCACTGAAGGCAACCGGAGGCTGTTTTCGCTCAATGACATTGACCGCTTGCTGGAAATTAAAGATTTGATCGACCAAGGCGTCAACTTGGCGGGCATTAAGCAAATTTTTGCCGCGCGGGAGGAAGGACGCCACCAGCAGGCGGAGAAAGTCGAAAAAGTAGGAAAACCGAAGCTGTCGGACGAAGAACTGCGCGAAATTTTGCGGAATGAATTGCTGCAGGCCGGGCGGTTCCAGCGCGCATCGCTTCGCCAAGGAGATCTCGCTCGCTTCTTTCATTAATGACGGAAAATGATTTCCGAGCCGGGGAGGAGTTTGGACATGGCAAAATATACGCGTGACGACATTCTACACATCGTCAAAGAGGAAAATGTCAAGTACATCCGCCTGCAATTCACCGATATTTTGGGCACGATCAAAAACGTCGAAATTCCGATCAGCCAGCTGGAGAAAGCGCTTAACAACAAAATTATGTTTGACGGGTCGTCGATCGAAGGATTTGTCCGCATCGAAGAGTCAGATATGTATTTGTATCCGGACTTGGATACGTTCGTCATTTTCCCGTGGACTTCAGAAAAAGGAAAAGTCGCCCGCTTTATCTGCGACATTTACAACCCGGACGGCACGCCGTTTGAAGGCTGTCCGCGCTATAACTTGAAGCGGATGCTGAAAGAGATGGAGGCGCTTGGCTTCAACGCCTTTAACTTAGGAGCTGAGCCTGAATTCTTCCTTTTCAAGCTTGACGAAAAAGGACACCCGACGATGGAGCTGAACGACCGCGGCGGCTATTTCGATTTGGCGCCGACCGATCTTGGGGAAAACTGCCGGCGCGACATTGTGCTCGAGCTTGAGGAAATGGGGTTTGAAATCGAAGCGTCCCATCATGAAGTCGCCCCGGGCCAGCATGAGATCGATTTTAAATACGCTGATGCCGTAAAAGCGTGCGACGACATTCAAACGTTTAAGCTCGTCGTCAAAACGATCGCCCGCAAACATGGATTGCATGCGACCTTTATGCCGAAGCCGATTTTTGGGATTAACGGTTCAGGAATGCATTGCAACCTGTCGCTGTTCCGCAACGGTGAAAACGCCTTTTTCGATCCGAACGGCGACTTGCAGTTGAGCGATACGGCGCGGCAGTTTATCGCCGGTGTGCTGAAGCATGCGCCGAACTTTACGGCGGTGACGAACCCGACCGTCAACTCGTACAAGCGGCTTGTTCCAGGCTATGAAGCGCCGTGCTACGTCGCTTGGTCGGCGCGCAACCGCAGCCCGCTCATCCGCATTCCAGCTTCGCGCGGCATGAGCACGCGCATTGAGGTGCGCAGCGTTGACCCGTCGGCCAACCCATACTTGGCCATGGCGGTGCTTTTAGCCGCTGGGCTTGACGGCATTCGCAACAAGCTCACTCCTCCGGCGCCAGTGGATCGAAACATTTACGTCATGACGAAAGAAGAACGGCTCGAAGAAGGCATTGTCGATTTGCCGGCAACGCTCTATGAAGCGTTGGAAAACTTGAAGTCCGATGAAGTGATGATTCACGCGCTCGGCAAACATTTATTCGAGCATTTCGTCGAAGCGAAAGAAATTGAGTGGGATATGTATCGGACAACGGTTCATCAATGGGAATTGGACCAATATATGGAACTCTACTGATTCATAAAAAAGCTGCCCCGTTTTTTTCAGGGCAGCTTTTTTATGGGCGCAGGCCGGCACGAGTCAGTCGAACAGGCGATAGACGCCGATCACTTTGCCGAGAATCGTGCAGTCGCGGACGATGATCGGCTCAAGATGGGCGTTTTCCGGCTGCAGGCGGATGTGGTCTTTTTCCTTGAAAAACCGCTTCACCGTCGCCTCGTTGTCTTCCGTCATGGCGACGACGATGTCGCCGTTGTTGGCCGATGACTGCTGGCGGACGATGACGTAGTCGCCGTCGAGAATGCCGGCTTCGATCATGCTGTCGCCCATCACTTCAAGCATAAACAGCTGCTCCTCGCCGGCGGCGAGCCGCTTCGGCAACGGAAAGTAGCCTTCGATGTTTTCCACCGCTGTAATCGGTTGGCCGGCCGTCACCTTGCCGATGATCGGCACCGAGATGATCTCCTCTTTTTCTCTCTCCTTGGCCATATCGTTGTCCAAAATTTCAATGGCGCGCGGCTTTGTCGGGTCGCGGCGGATGTACCCTTTGCTTTCTAGGCGCGCGAGATGCCCGTGAACGGTTGAGCTTGACGCCAATCCAACCGCTTCCCCAATTTCCCGCACCGACGGAGGATAGCCTTTTGTTTTTACTTCCTGTTTAATAAACTCTAAAATTTGCTGTTGTCGTTTTGACAGTTTCGTCATGGTTTCACACCTCTCGCCACATCATTTGCCTTCATTATACCATGCGGAAGACGAAAAAACAAACATAAGTTCGAGTTTTTTATTGACACAAACAAATGTTCTTGACTATAATGAAGGAAAGCGAACAAACATTCTAGAAAGGGTGGGGAGAATGGGGAAAACGTTGCTGCACTATGTTTTGTTTTCATTTTTGTTTGCGCTCGTGTTGGCAGGGTTCGTTTACGCCAGCAGCCCGGTCGATAAAAAAGAATACGTGACGATCACGGTCGCTCCCGGCGATACGCTTTGGGGGCTGGCAAAACAGTACGAACAGGAACACCATATGCCGCCTGATGAGTTCATCCGCTGGGTCGTCGATGTCAACCATTTGCCGAGCCCGCGTCTTGCCGCCGGTGAACAAATTGTCATTCCTGTGTTAAAATCAAAGCAGGGCGGCTCGGTGGCCGTCAATCAGTGATGGAAAGAAGGGATTGGCCATGAGGGCGGTCATTTACTGCCGAGTCAGCACGGACAAAGCTGAACAGGAAACGTCGCTCGCGAGGCAACGAGATGAGCTCGAGCGACTGGCGGCCGAGTGTGGATTTGAAGTCGTGAAAGTGATCGCCGAGCAGGCGAGCGGTTATGAAGCCGACCGCGACGGCGTGTTGGAGCTGCTTTCGCTTTGCGAGGAAGGCGAGGTCGATGTGCTGCTCATTCAAGATGAAACGCGGCTTGGGCGCGGCCATGCGCGCATGGCGGTGCTGCATTGCTTGAAAAAGCAAGGGGTGAAAATATACAGCGCCAGCCACCGAGGGGAAATGCCGCTGTCGGAGGCCGATGAGATGGTGTTATCCATCATCGCGATTGTCGAGGAGTACCAAAGAAAAATCCATAACGCCAAAATTAAGCGTGGCATGCAGCGAGCCATCGCCAGCGGCTACCGACCGGAGCGGAACCTAAGGCGCCGGGGCGAAAACGCCGGGCGCGATCGAATTGATCTGCCGGTTGAGGAGATCGTCCGCTTGCGCGAGCGCGGACTGACGTTTGCCGATATCGCCGCGACGATGCGAAGCTTCGGTTACGAGGCGTCCAAGGCGACCGTCCATCGGCGTTACCAGGAATATATGGACGAGCAACAAAGGCGGCGTTGATCGTGTACTGCGCCTGACCCTAAAGCGGCGAGCGGGCAAAGGAAGCCAAGATGCCATCGTTGCCATCTTCCCGGTTGATCAGATAAGATAAAACAGAGTGAGAATATGGCAGATAGGAGAAGATGATCAATGCTTGCCAAACATAAATTAGCCCGCATCAATGAACTGGCGAAAAAAGCGAAAACGGCCGGCTTGTCGGCCGAAGAGGCCTTCGAGCAAGCGAAGCTGCGCCGTGAGTACATTCAAGCGTTCCGCAAGGCGATGACCGATATGCTCCATACAGTGACCGTCATTGACCCGAACGGCAACGACGTGACGCCGAAAAAATTAAAGGAAAGCCAGCGGCGGCGCTTCCATTAAACGGTCGAAAGAGGGGTGGCTCGGAAAATAACGTTGTACAAGTCGATCGATTTTCTATATGATAGTAAATGACACCATGTTGATGAAAGGGAGGAAGACGATGGCGCATTCAATCGAGGAGTTGGCGATTACGACGATTCGAACGCTGTCGATTGACGCGATCGAAAAAGCGAAATCCGGGCACCCGGGCATGCCGATGGGCGCGGCGCCGATGGCGTACACGCTTTGGACGAAATTTATGAATCATAACCCGGCGAATCCAAACTGGTTCAACCGCGACCGGTTTGTCTTGTCAGCCGGGCACGGGTCGATGCTGCTTTACAGCTTGCTTCATTTAAGCGGCTACGACGTATCGATGGATGATTTGAAACAATTCCGTCAATGGGGAAGCAAAACGCCGGGCCATCCGGAATACGGCCATACGCCGGGCGTGGAAGCGACGACGGGACCGCTTGGCCAAGGGATCGCGATGGCGGTCGGCATGGCGATGGCGGAGCGGCATTTGGCCGCTACATACAACCGCGACGGGTTTGAGATTATCAATCATTATACGTACGCCATTTGCGGCGATGGCGATTTGATGGAAGGAGTGGCGAGCGAAGCGGCGTCACTCGCCGGCCACTTGAAGCTCGGCCGTCTGATCGTCCTGTATGACTCGAACGACATTTCGCTGGACGGGGAGCTCAACCTGTCGTTCTCGGAAAACGTCGCCCAACGTTTCCAAGCGTACGGTTGGCAATATTTGCGCGTTGAGGACGGCAACAATATTGAAGAAATCGCCAAAGCGCTCGAGGAGGCGCGGGCGGACCTCAGCCGGCCGACGCTCATTGAAGTCAAAACGACGATTGGCTACGGCGCGCCAAATAAAGCGGGCACGTCCGGCGTCCACGGCGCTCCGCTCGGCGCCCAAGAGGCGAAGCTGACGAAAGAGGCGTATCGTTGGACATTTGCGGAAGATTTTTACGTGCCAGAAGAAGTGTACGCCCACTTCCGTGCGACGGTGCAAGAGCCGGGAGCGAAAAAAGAGGCGGAATGGAATGAGCAGCTCGCCGCCTATGAACAGGCCCATCCGGAACTGGCCGCCCAATTGAAGCGAGCGATCGAAGGCAAACTGCCAGATGGATGGGAAGCTTCTTTGCCGGTATACGAAGCAGGCAAAAGCCTGGCGACCCGCTCATCGTCCGGGGACGTGATCAACGCCATCGCCAAAGCGGTGCCGCAATTGTTTGGCGGTTCGGCGGACTTGGCAAGCTCGAATAAAACGCTCATCAAAGGCGGCGGCAACTTCTTGCCGGACAGCTACGAAGGGCGCAACATTTGGTTTGGCGTGCGCGAGTTTGCCATGGGGGCGGCGCTCAATGGCATGGCGCTTCACGGCGGATTGAAAGTGTTCGGCGGCACGTTCTTCGTGTTCTCTGACTATTTGCGTCCGGCGATCCGCTTGGCGGCGCTGATGGGCTTGCCGGTCATCTACGTCTTGACGCACGACAGCATCGCCGTCGGCGAAGACGGCCCGACGCACGAGCCGATCGAACATCTCGCTTCGCTTCGGGCGATGCCGAACTTGTCGGTCATCCGTCCGGCTGACGCAAACGAAACGGCGGCCGCATGGCGGCTGGCGCTCGAATCGACGGACAAGCCGACTGCGCTCGTCTTGACGCGTCAAGATGTGCCGACGTTGGCGGCAACAGCTGAGTTGGCGTATGAAGGCGTGAAAAAAGGTGCGTACGTCGTTTCACCGGCGAAAAACGGCGCTCCGGAGGCGCTGTTGTTGGCGACTGGCTCGGAAGTCGGTCTGGCCGTCAAAGCGCAAGAAGCGCTTGCCGCTGAGGGCATCCATGTCTCCGTCATCAGCATGCCATCGTGGGACCGCTTCGAAGCGCAGCCAAAATCGTACCGCGATGAAGTGCTTCCGCCGGCCGTGACGAAGCGGCTCGCCATTGAAATGGGCGCGTCGCTCGGTTGGGAGCGCTACGTCGGCGCCGAGGGCGACATTTTGGCCATCGACCGATTCGGTGCTTCCGCTCCGGGAGAGAAAATCATGGCCGAGTATGGCTTTACGGTTGACAACGTCGTCCGCCGCACAAAAGCGCTGCTCGGCAAGTAACCGGAAAAGCTGCCCTTGCGTTGTTGCAGGGGCAGCTTGTTTTTGTGAAAGATGGCTGCGCCTTGGTCAAGTATTTTCGGGGTTGAATCGAGGACAAAGGCTTGTTTGTTGGCCTGTTTGCGGCCGCATGGCCATCGCAAACAAAAATCGACAATGTTAGTGAAAAAACTTGCCGTTAATAGACATATTTTTCCCCTTTCATTTTCTATAATAGAAAATAGATTGAACAGAAATGGGGGATGGGGCATGGTCCGCTATTGGATTTATTTGTTGAATGACGATGTGGCGTCGCATTACCGCCATCGGGCAGAAAAAATTGTCGAACTGCTTCGTGAGCATCAATACGCGAAAGCGCCGCTGAAGGCGATTTGCCGCAAGCAAGTCGAATTTATCACCGAACGGCTGTCATTTTCGCGCCTGGAACTTGGCTTAAAGCAATATTTTGCCGGCCGCGTCGGCAAAAATTTGGAGCGCAATATGTTTGTTTTGCAAAACGACGCCGGCGAGGAAGCGTTGCTTGTCGTGCAAAAGCGCCGCTTGCTTCTTGTCGCTGACAGCGCGCCGCTTGCCGCGGACATCGGGCGGGCGCTCGCTCGGCTTTCGCCGACGTTTTTGGCGGTCGACGCCGATTTTGTCGATTACTACTGGCTGTCTGCGCCTCGGCAAGGAAGAAAATTTGCGTAATGAAAAGATTTTTGTCGCGAAATATTGTCTAATGACGCATCGTTTAGTACACTGTTAGGGAGACAACAAGAAGGAGGAAAATCGCTGTTATGTGGGGTACGATTCTCGTTGGCGTGCTGGCGCTCATCGCCGGGGTGGCGATCGGATTTTTCGTCGCCCGCAAAACGATGATCAATTATTTGAAGAAAAACCCGCCGATCAATGAACAAATGATTCGCATGATGATGATGCAAATGGGCATGACTCCGTCGCAGAAGAAAATCAACCAGATGATGAAAATGATGAACAATCAACTGAAATAAGCGAAACGGACACTCGATCGAGAGTGTCTTTTTATTTTGCCAAAATGTTCTTTCAAAATTTTTCTAGTTTTGTTACAATAATATGGCGATTGTTCGTCAGCCAAATGAAAGGAGGGCGGGCCTTATGCGCGTGTTTCGCGATTTGTTTTGGTTTTTCCGTCAAGAAAAGAAGGCGTATATCACCGGCATTTTCGTGCTTGTCATCGTGGCGTTTTTGGAGACCGTCCCGCCGAAAGTGCTCGGCTTGTTGGTCGATCATATGAAAAACGGCACGATGACAAAAGAAGTGCTCATCCGCTGGATCGCCGTCCTCGCCGCCGTTGCGGCGGCGCTTTACGGGCTCCGCTACGCTTGGCGCATTTTCATTTTCGGTTCGGCGGTCAAGCTTGCCCGCCAGCTGCGCAACGAGCTGTATCAGCATTTTACGAACATGTCGCCGTCGTTTTACCAGCGGAAGCGGATCGGCGATTTAATGGCCCATGCGACCAACGATTTGCAGGCGATTCAGCAGACGGCCGGAAGCGGCATTTTGACGCTTGTTGACTCAGTGACGCTTGGCGGGTTCGTGTTGGCGACGATGGCGTTTTCGATCAGCTGGAAGCTGACGCTCATCAGCCTATTGCCGATGCCCGTGATGGCGGCGGCGACGAGCCGCTATGGGACGATGCTCCATCGTCGGTTTTTAACGGCGCAAGCGGCGTTTTCGTCGCTGAACGACAAGGTGCAGGAAAGCATCAGCGGCATTCGCGTGATCAAGGCGTTCGGTTATGAGAAACAAGATGTGGAAGCGTTTCGCCGTCAATCGGAAGACGTCGTGGCGAAAAACATCGCTGTCGCCAAAATTGACGCCTTGTTCGACCCGACGATCGGCCTGCTTGTCGGGCTGTCGTTTTTTCTTGCTGTGGCGTTTGGCAGTCAAATGGTTTTGGCGGGCGAATTGACGATCGGCGAGCTTGTGTCGTTTACGACCTACCTTGGCCTGCTCATTTGGCCGATGCTGGCGTTCGGCTGGCTGTTCAACATCGTGGAGCGAGGGCGCGCTTCGTACGACCGAGTGAGGGCGCTGTTGGCCGAGCGGGACGAAATCGTCGAGCGCCTTGATGCCGTGGATGTTCCGCCAAAAGGGGACATTGAATACCGTGTTTGCCGGTTCGTCTATCCGGGAGAGACAAAGCCGGCGCTCGAGGACATTCATTTTTCGCTGGAGCGCGGGGCGACGCTTGGCGTGGTCGGCAAAACAGGGGCGGGCAAAACGACGCTGCTTCGCCTGCTGTTGCGCGAGTTTGACGGCTATGACGGCGAGATTCGCTTCGGCGGCCGCGACATCCGCGATTATACGCTTTTCGCGCTCCGTTCGGCGATCGGCTACGTGCCGCAAGACCATTTCTTGTTTTCTGCCTCCATCCGCGACAACATCGCCTTTGCCAAGCCGGAAGCCGGAGAGGACGAGGTCGTACGGGCGGCGCGGCTGGCCGACATTCATGATGACATTTTGCAGTTTCCCGACGGGTATGAGACGGTCATCGGAGAGCGCGGCGTTTCCCTATCCGGTGGGCAAAAACAGCGGCTGTCAATCGCCCGGGCGCTTCTCATTGACCCGGAAGTGCTCATTTTTGATGACGCGTTGTCGGCCGTGGATGCGAAGACCGAGGCGCGGATTTTAGCGGCGCTCAAACAGGAGCGGCGCGGAAAAACGACGATCATCGCCGCTCACCGTTTAAGCGCGGTTGAGCATGCCGATTGGATTCTCGTCCTTGACGGGGGGCGAATTGTGCAGGCCGGAACGCACGAGCAGCTGATGGCAGAAGGCGGCTGGTATCGTGACATGCACCGACGCCAGCAGCTTGAGGCGCTTGCGGAGTAACAACAGGTCTGAACGTTCGAGCTCTCGCCAAAAACGAGCGGAGCGAAAAGCCTGAAAATACAAGTTGTTTGTAAGATAGGGGGAAGTGGATGAACGACCGATGGTTGACAACAAAAGAGCAGCGGCGCGTCTTATGGCGGCTGCTCGCTTATATGGGAAGATACAAAAAAGAAACTGCGCTTGCGTTTGCGCTTCTTCTGTTGGCAACGGCCGGGGAGCTTTCCGGCCCGTATTTGGTGAAAGTGTTCATTGATGACTATTTGGTGCCGGGCCGCCTCGCTTTTGGACCGGTGGCGGCGCTGGCCGCCGCCTATCTCGGCGTGCTCGTCTTGAAAACGATCATTTCCTACTTCCAGCTTGTCGAGTTTCAGCGGCTCGCTTTGTACGTCATTCAAGCGCTGCGGATGGATGTGTTTGCGAAAGTGCACCGGCTCGGGATGAGCTATTTTGACCGGACGCCGGGCGGAAGCATCGTTTCGCGGGTGACGAACGATACAGAAGCGATCAAGGACATGTTCATCAGCGTCCTAGCGGCCTTTGTGCAAAACGGCTTGTTTGTCATCGGCGTGTTTGTCGCCATGTTTTCGCTTGATGCTAAGCTTGCGTTGTTTTGCCTGTTCATCCTCCCGGCGATCGCGTTCATCATGCACACATACCGCCGCTACAGCTCAGTGTTTTATCAAGAGATGCGCGAACGGCTGAGCGAACTGAACGCCAAATTGAACGAATCGCTGCAAGGAATGGCCGTCATTCAAGCGTTCCGCCAGCAGCGCCGTTTATATCAAGAGTTTGCCGCCGTCAATGAAGCGCATTACAAGGCGGGGATGAAAAACATCCACCTTGATGGACTGCTGCTTCGACCGGCGATCGATGTGGTGTATATGTTGTCGATCATGGTTGTGCTCAGCTTTTTTGGCATCACGGCGCTTGATGGCCCAGTTGAGATCGGCGTGCTGTATGCGTTTGTCAACTATTTGGAGCGCTTTTTCGAACCGGTGACGCAAATGATGATGCGCCTGTCTCTTTACCAGCAGGCGATCGTTTCCGCCTCTCGCGTGTTTGCCCTTCTTGATCATCAAGAAGAGGCGCCGGCCAATCCAAATTGGTCGCCGCATGTGATCGAGCGCGGGGAAATCGAATTTCGGGATGTCAGCTTTTCCTACGACGGCAAACGGGATGTGCTGAAACGGCTGTCGTTTGTCATCCGTCCAGGTCAGACGGTCGCGTTTGTCGGCCATACCGGCAGCGGCAAAAGTTCGATCATCAACTTGCTCATGCGCTTTTATGAGTTTGACCGCGGCGATATTTTGCTTGACGGCCGGTCGATCCGCGATTACTCGCGCGCCGAGCTGCGCCGCCGCCTCGGCCTTGTCTTGCAAGATCCGTTTTTGTTTTACGGGACGGTCAAAGAGAACATTCGCATGTATAATCAGGAACTGGACGACGAAGCCATTAAGGAGGCCGCTCGGCTCGTGCAGGCCGATGCGTTTATTGAGCAATTGCCCGGCGGCTACGACCATGTGCTCGCCGAGCGCGGGGCGACGTTATCAAGCGGTCAGCGCCAGCTTCTTTCCTTTGCTCGCACGATCGCTGCTGATCCGAAAATTTTGGTGCTCGATGAGGCGACCGCCCATATTGACACCGAAACAGAGGAAGCGATTCAAGATGCGCTCATGCGCATGCGGAAAGGGCGGACGACGATCGCCATCGCCCACCGTCTATCAACGATTCAAGACGCTGATCAAATTTTCGTCCTCCACCGCGGCGAAATCATCGAGCGCGGTACGCATCAGCAACTGCTGGCGCAAAAAGGGCTTTACTACCAAATGTACTTGCTGCAAAACGGCCTCGTCGACGTCCATGCGTAAATGGCGGCGTTTTGCCGCCCCTGCTTGGAACAAAAAGAAGAAAGCGCCATGTCCCGCCTAGCGGGAGGCGCTTTGCTTTCGCCGCTTGGTTTGTTCGCGTTGATAGGCATTGAGCAACGTGTCAAGTTCTTTGCTGATTTTCATGGCCGCCGCCGAGTTTAACCCCGTTTTGGCCACCGTGTCGACAAGCTCCATCCGCTTTTGTTCAATCAAGGTCAACAATTTGCATTTCGGCACGAATCGACCGTCCTTTGCTTGAAGTATTGTGTATGGTGCTTTATACTATTTTATCAGTGAACGCAAAAATGGAAAATAGAAAAATTGACCAGGAACAATGAGAAACGTGTTACGGGAAGAAGGAATTCTGCTAAAATAAAAAGTAAAAAAGCAGGGGCTGGTTCACCAATGAATGATCTCAATCTATTTTTAGCGTTCGGCGCCGGGTTTTTGTCGTTTATTTCCCCGTGCTGCTTGCCGCTTTATCCGGCGTTTTTATCGTATATCACCGGCGTGTCGGTCAGCGAGTTGAAAGAGGAAAACGCGATGCTGAACCGCCGCAGCTTATGGCATACGCTTTGCTTTTTGCTCGGCTTCTCGCTCATTTTTATCTCGCTTGGCTTTGGCACCTCGCTTCTTGGAAGGCTGTTTGTTGATTATCAAGATGCGATCCGGCAAATCGGCGCGGTCGTGATCGTCGCTCTTGGCCTCGTCGTCGCCGGGCTGTGGAAGCCGGCGTTTTTGCTGAAAGATCGGCGCATTTCGTTTCGTGAACGGCCATCGGGATATGTCGGCTCCGTGCTGATCGGCATGGCGTTTGCCGCCGGTTGGACGCCGTGCATGGGGCCGATTTTGGTGGCGGTTGTCGCTCTAGCCGCCACCAACCCGGGCTCAGGAATGATGTATATGCTTGCTTATACGCTTGGATTTGCCATTCCGTTTTTCATGTTGTCGTTTTTTATCGGCAAGCTGCAATGGATCCGCCGCCATAGCGCATCCATCATGAAGGCGGGCGGCTATGTCATGGTGGCGATGGGCGTCGTTTTGTACTTTGATTGGATGACAAAGCTGATTGCTTATATGACAAGCTTGTTTGGCGGATTTACTGGTTTTTAGCGGCGATGGAGCCGCCCTTTGTGCGGCTGTTGTTGGAGGAATATCGTTGAGGAGAGGGCGATGGAAAGATGGCTGCCATTTTAATTGCTGACGATGCGAAGTTTATGCGGGTAACGCTGGCGCGCATACTGGAAAAAACGGATCACACCGTAGCCGGTGAGGCGGAAAACGGCAAAGAGGCGGTCGAGCTGTATCGCCGGCTGCGCCCCGATCTTGTCATCATGGACATTACGATGCCGGTCATGAATGGGATTGAAGCGGTGCGGGCGATTAAGGAGATCGATCCCGGGGCGAAAATCATCATCTGCTCGGCGCTCGGGCAGCAGCGTATGGTCGTTGAGGCCATTGAAGCCGGAGCGGCTGACTTCATCGTCAAGCCGTTTGAAGAAACCCGCGTGCTCGAGGCGATTGCCCGTCTTTTGTAAGCGGGCTTTGGCTTCGTACGGCATAGGAAGGCGCCGGCTTATGACCGCTGGAAAACAGCTGACTGCGTTCCTCTTGGCAAGCGAGAGGGATGAAGCGAGCGCGATGTTTGGCGAAGGCGGGGGCGGCTGGAGAGGGCGGTAGGCAAGCGGAGCGGTTTTTGCTATAATAGCGTTGTCCGTGAATTTTGTCGGAAGAAGGTGATGGCTTTGGCGTTCATTACATCGCTCATCGCCGTTGTGATGGCGTTTTTCATCTTTTTTGTGCGCATGAAGGCGTCGGAAAAGCCGACGAATGCCAAAAAAATTATTTTGCCGCCGCTGTTTATGAGCACCGGGGCGCTGATGTTCATCGATCCGGTCTTTCGCGTTACGCGCGGGGAGCTCATCGAAGCGGTCATTCTCGGCCTGTTTTTCTCGCTGTTTCTCATTAAAACGTCAAAATTTGAAATCCGCGGCAGCGATATTTATTTGAAACGCTCAAAATCCTTTATTTGGATTTTGCTCGGGTTGATTGTCATTCGTCTTGGCTTGAAAACGTATTTAGGACGAACGATCGACTACCGCCAGTTAAGCGGCATGTTTTATTTGCTCGCGTTTTCGATGATCGTCCCATGGCGGATTGCAATGTACGTTTCGTATAGAAAGCTGGCGGCGCAGCTGAAACCGCCAGTGCTGACATAAAGAGCTGTCCCGCTGATGGACAGCTCCCTTTTTTGTTGCGCCAAGCCGCTTCACTTCGCTTCCCTGGAATTGTCCCGCAGACGGAGCTGAAGTCGTCGGTCCCGGCCTAAAAAGCTGCTTGTTTGGGCCGCTTTTTCCATGCTGAAACAGACGAAAGCCGCCGGTCAGCCTTAGACGAAAGGCGGAACGTCAGCGGCTTTCCAATAAATGTTTATAAGGGGCGAGATCGATGTTCTTCGCCTGCAATGTCCGGATCAAAAACTTATGGTCGCGCTTGGGGGTTGCGATGATATAGCCGCGGATCAGCAAGTCGCGTGTGATGCGCGGCGCCTGTTCCTTGAGCGCAAGCTCGCCGATTTTGCCGGCGATCTTTTGCCGCGCGACGTCGCGGAACAATTCCGGCACAGGGCGAACCAATTCCTCAAGCAGCGCTTTTTCTTCTTCCCCCCATAGATGACGCGTCTGTTCAATGTAATATTCCTGCCAGTCGAGCTCCGATTTCCCATCTTCTTTCGGCAGCCGCTTCAAAAACTTGCGGAACATGAAAAAGCCGCCGATCGACATCATGACAAGCAAAAAGACGACCCAAAGCAAAATAAACCAAAGAAACCATCCGGTCAGCACGATCCCCACCCCAACATGATGATCAACTGTTTTTGCCATAGGCAAGATTCGTCTACTATTATGTCGAAAAGCTTGCTGTTTGGCAAGTTTCAAACAGCGGCTTGTTACGAAGCGTAACGCAACTGTAATGCAACTGTAAAAAAGCTTGTCCCACCTTACAGCGCCAATGGATTGAAAGCCGCCGGCCGCTTTGTATGGAAAAGATATACAGTGACGTTCCCTTCTTTGCCTGCTAATCTAGTAAACAAAGAAAAAAAGCCAAAAGGCAACGATGAGGGGGATGCGCAGAGTGAAAGTGAAAAAGACGATTGCAGCGCTCACGATCATTTGCTGTATGGCGTTAAGCTCTCATGGGCTGTCGGCGGAAGCGGCTGGCTCGTATACATACTATCAAGTGAAAAAAGGGGATACGTTGTCGAAGATCGCCAAACAATATCATACTACGGTTGCCTCGTTAAAGTTGTTAAACGGGTTAAAAAGCGATGTGATTTATGCCGGCGAAAAGATAAAAGTGCCGGCTGCGGCGAAGCGATCGGCTTCGGCGCCGGCAAAGAAGAAATCGATCTCATTAAGCGCCGCCGACCGGAAGCTGCTCGCCCAGCTTGTGCAAGCGGAGACCGGTTCGAGCGAGCCGTTTGCCGGCAAGGTGGAAGTGGCGCTTGTGATTTTAAACCGCACAAAGCATCCGGAGTTTCCAAAGACGGTGCGCGGCGTCATTTATCAAAAAACGAAATCCGGCTATGCGTTTGTGCCAGCCAAAACGGGGAAATTGACCCGCATTCAGCCGACCAAGCAAGATTACGAGGCGGTCGACAAGGCGCTAGCCTTATTCCCAAACGATCGCCGCGGCTCGCTTTATTTCTACAATCCGAAAATCACAAAAGACAAATGGATGTTGTCGCGTCCGGTGACGATTCGCATCGGGCACCATGTCTTCGCGAGATGAACGGGGTCGAATAAGGCCTCGTTCTTTTGTTTTGTGCATAGCGGCGGGCAGCCGGTGGTGACGCTTCTGATGGTGCATGCCCAAGATCATTTAATGACGGCGATCACGGTCAAGGATTTAGCCGCTGAATTCGTGGAGCTGTATGAAGCGCTCAAGCGGCAAACAACCGAATCATAATTGTCGTCGGCCGGCTTGTTGACCGGGTGAGGATGATTCGCTTCAACGGGAATGAACCCAAGGCGGGCGGCAACGGGCTGTTCTAGCGACCGCCCGCTTTGTTGATTTTACAATAATTTTATTATGTGAACATAAGGGCGCCAGCCGTTCAGCCCTCCCGGCTGCCGCCGGTCTCGGCTGAACGGAGAAGGAAAACTCCGCTTGTTTGCGTCACATATCGTGGCTTGTGTTGTGCTTTTGCCGCGTGTGATTGCGGTTCTTCACTTTTTTCGAACCGTCAAGCGGCTCCGGCTGCCCAGGATTGTCGCCTTTTGGGGCGTTTTTGCGCATATCTTTGCCGTCGTTTTTGTTCGTCATTTGTTGTCCCTCCTTTGTCCGTTAGCATGCGGCGTTGTGCTTTCGCTTATTCGGCGCATAATTTGCGCCCGGTTTGAAACGATAAGTAGTGAACGACCGCAATGACTGCGAAGGAGGGACGAGCCATGGTTTACCATAAAACGAAGCAAGAGGCGTTTCAAGCAGCGCAAAAGGCGACGATGGAAGCGAAAGAATGGCACGATCACTTGGTGCGTGATCAAGCCGACTACGGCCACCAGCTGGCCCATCTTCGGCAAGAAGTAAACGAGGCGTTCGCCCAAATTGAAAACGCGCTCGAAGTTGCCTCGGAAACGCAGCGCGTGCAGCTCGAAAAATTCCGCAGCGATTTGCAGGCGATCGTTGACGAAGTCAATGAAAACGAGTAAGGGAATGCCGGCGGCGGACATTCCCTTTTTTCATCCTATTTCGCGCAGGAGACTCCCACTTCAACGACCAAAGGGAGTAAGTGGGAGAGGAATGCGCGTTCCCCCCTTTCTTTTGTGTATGATATAATAAAGGCGTGGAGAAAACCGTTCAATAA
>NZ_JBREBQ010000036.1:0-25723 GCF_052906625.1 Geobacillus sp. CCR
CCAAGGGCTGAAGAGTCTTTATCAACGATATGAATCTCTGCGTCAGACTTAATGGAACCGCCGTATACCGAACGGTACGTACGGTGGTGTGAGAGGACGAGGGTTAGTCACCCTCTCCTACTCGATTGTCAAATGAGCAACTCATACACTTCATTGAGCTGATACACGCGCTCATAATCGCGCTCATCCATCGCATAGCGGATTTCATGGGGCAAAATGCGGTCCAAAAAGGCGCTTTCTTCTTGCGTCAAGTCGCGGACAAATTCCCCTTCGCCTCGGTATGGTTTGCTGATCAGTTTTTTGTAAATGCGTTTTGGGGTGTCGCCGTGGTGATCCAAATAGTTGGACAGCACTTCGCGCAAGTAAGCGAGTGTTTGTTCCATCATCGTCCGCCCCCTTCAAAAAAAGAGACAAACTCTTTGCTTGTGTTTGTGCGGCCTTGGACGTACGGATTTTCTTCCGTCACGCGGTCCGGGTCGAGGTTTGTTTTGATGACAAGCATCGGCTCATCCGACGGCTCGTTGATCAGTCGGTCGTTCAATTGTTTGAAATCGGGCAGTTTCGCCATTCGTTTTGCACCTCCTATCAGTAGCGTAGCTTGTCAGCCGAGAAAGTATGTATGCACATCGTGTTGGCCGCAGCAAGGCAAGCGAATGGCAAACAATAAGGGGGTGATGGCGGTGACAGACCACAACGACAACTGGAAGCGGAAAAACAAATACACGAACCACCGCGAGGAAATCGCCAACGAATGGGTGATCAAAAAAGGAACACCGGAAGAGGGCGAACGTTCCGGAAATTCACCCCATAAACAATAGAAGCTGGATAAGAAACAAGCCGCTCCCCATGAAGGGAACGGCTTGTTTCACGTCCAAGCGCGGCGCTGGCCGCTGCCAAAATGGTTTTTGAACGCACACACAGGCTGGATCGTCTTCAATCGATATCGATATATTTCCGTTTTTGCGGCAGCTGGATGGTGAGCGTCCCATTTTGAAACGAGGCTTTCACCTCATGCTCAGCGACCGGATACGGAAACGGAATCAGCCTCGCCACGCGCCGCCGTGCGTGGCGGCGTTCGTATACATGGCCGTGATGATCTGCCGATTCAATTGTTTCATTGTGATCGACGATCAGCTGCAGCCCATCTTCCTGCCATTGCAAGCTGATTTGTTCCCTTTTGATGTCAGGCAGCCGGACAATGATTTGGTAATCGTGCTTCGTCTCTTTCACCTCGATCGGAATGTACGCTGCAGCAAACGTTTGTGCGAAATAGTCATCGAGCGTTTCAAACAGTTTTTGCAGCGGCCGTTCATCAAACCATTGATTCATCATTTTCCGCAAATGATGGAACGGGTGATGGCCTCCCCCATTGGCTGGTGGTTGAAACGATTCATTCATTGCGCTCTCCTCCTTTTTTCAAAACAGCGAAATGGTTCTGTCGGGACGCTGCCGATTGGCAAAGCGATTCACTGTCAATGTATGTACAGAGCGCAAAAAAAGCTACTTCATACTTTTTTAGAGAGTTTTCATCTTGTTTTAACCCGGATGGAATATAATGACACCACCATCCATGAGATGCACATCAATAACGCTGTCGGTTGCCCGGCGGCGGGAGGAGGGATGGCGCGATGCATTGGGTTCATTGGCTGGTGACATTGTTTTTTTCGGGAACAGCCGTGTCGCTTCTTTCTTATCAAGTGTTTGAAATCGTTCAAGCCATTGTTGATTGGATCGTTGACCGCCATTCATAAACAGCTGCCTGCGCCGCTTTTTGCCGATTCATTTTTGAGGGCGTCCCTAACAGGCGCCCCATTCCTTTTTTGACTGCTGGCTGCCCGTTGGCGGTGAACGATTTGTTGTGTATAGTTAAAGATGTATAAAGGTGGAAGCAGCAACAGCCGCAAGAGAGGAGGAGCAACTGATGAACGGACGTATTTTATTGATTGAAGATGAAGCCGGGCTCGCCCGGTTTTTGGAGCTTGATTTAAAGCACGAAGGCTTTGACGTGCATGTATGCGCCGATGGACGCGAAGGGCTCGAGCTCGCTCTTTCGGAGCAGTGGGATCTCATTTTGCTTGATGTGATGCTGCCGCGTTTAAATGGCATGGAAGTATGCCGCCGCATCCGGGCGGCGAAATCGACGCCGATCATCATGATCACAGCGCGCGACAGCGTGTTTGACCGCGTCATGGGGCTCGATAACGGGGCCGATGACTACATCGTCAAACCGTTTGCCATTGAAGAGCTGCTCGCCCGCATCCGCGCCTTGTTCCGCCGCGTTCATCCGGAAGCGAACGCCCAAGTGTTGACGTTTAAAGATTTAGTCGTTGACGTGCAGGCGCGCACAGTGAAAAAAGGAGACGAATTTATTGAGCTGACGAAGCGCGAATACGATTTGCTCGTCGCCTTTATGCAAAACATCAATGTTGTCTTGACGCGTGATGCGCTCCTTGACAAAGTGTGGGGGTTCGACGCCGAGGTTGAGACGAACGTCGTTGACGTCTACGTTCGCTATTTGCGGCAAAAGCTTGACGAACACGATAAAGAGCGGTATATCCAAACGGTGCGCGGCACGGGATATGTGATGCGGCCATGAAGAGGGAGGCGATTCGCCGGCTTTCGCTGAAAGGGAAGCTGACCGTTTTGTCGGCCGGGGCGATTTTCATTACGTATTTTGTGTTTACGTTTTTGCAATATCATATGGTCAAACAATGGCTGCTGAAGGAAGAAGAAAAAACGATGGAACAAACGGTGGCGGAAATTGAAACATATTACGCGGAAAAACGTAATCTATCATGGGAAGGGATTCGCCGCAGCCGCGCGTTTTTGGAAAAGCTGAATGAACGCTACCAGCTCATTCGCGTTACGGATGAGAAAGGAAACGTCATCGTCTCCGTTTCAAATGGGGCGGCGGTGTCGCTATCGCCAAGCGAGATGCCCGACAAGCGGAAGATGGATGAGCATTTCATCAACAATGAGCGATTTTTGCTGCTCCGTCAGCCGCTTCATATCGGCAACTTGCATGGAACGATCGAGATCGCCCGTCGGCTGGCGAGGTTCCAGCAAGTGACCAACACACTCTTTCTCATCATGACGGCGATCGGCTTTTTGGCCATGGCGGCAAGCGCTGTCGCCGGCCGGTTCGTGGCGCAAAGCTTCGTCCGGCCGTTGCAAACGCTGGCCAAAACGATGGCGGACATTCAAAACAACGGGCTGAAACGGCGCATTGATGTGCCTCCGGCGCGCGATGAAATCGCGGAACTGATGGTGATGTTCAACGGCATGATGGATGAAATTGAGCGGTCGTTCGCCATGCAGCGGCAATTTGTCGAGGATGCGTCCCATGAACTGCGCACGCCGCTCGCCATTTTGCAAGGCCATCTTTCGTTGCTGCAGCGATGGGGAAAGCACAATCCAGAGATTTTAGAAGAATCGCTCGAGGCGGCGGTGAAAGAAGCGGAGCGGCTGAAGCGGCTCGTTCTCGAGCTCCTTGACTTGTCGCGCGCCGAGGTGATCACGGTGCCGGATGAGGTCGCGCCGATGGATGCCGCGGCGGCTGTCGGACAAGTCGTCAAAAATTTCCGCGTCTTGCACCCGGACTTCCAATTTCTGATTGACCAGCCGGATAAGCCGATTGCGCGCGCGGCGATGGCGAAGCATCATTTTGAACAATTGCTGTTCATTTTGCTTGACAATGCGGTAAAATATTCTCAGCGAGTGAAACAAATCGCGATTTCCTTGCGCGAGGAAGGGCCGTTTGTCATCGTGTCCATCCGTGATTATGGCATTGGCATCCCAAAAGAGGAGCTGAAAAACGTTTTTTTGCGCTTTTACCGCGTCGACAAGGCGCGCAGCCGCGAACAAGGCGGCGCCGGGCTCGGCCTTTCGATTGCCAAGGAGATCATCGATAAGTACGGCGGGCAAATTGCGTTGGAAAGCGAAGTTGGGAAAGGAACGACGGTGGAGCTCGCCATTCCGAAAGCGGAATAGGAGAGGAGCGTGAGGCAATGGGACATCCCCATGAGGAAGAGGCGGCAAGCAAAAAAGTGATTCATCACCTCGTTGAAAAATTCCGCAAGCGCGGGGTGAAAATCGCGACATGCAAACCGCGGACGATGATGTCACTGTCATGCTTAGATGAGATCGACAAAATGAGAGGATGAATCGAAGAAAAGAAAATGGAAGCGAAACAGCGCATCATTCCGGCCATTAAAACGATGAAGCAATTTGACGCCTTTTTGTCAAGCGGTTACACGGTCGGCGTGTTGCTTGAGGTGCATATTGCCCAGTTAAAAAGCATCTTTGCCTATGCGCGCCGGCATGGCAAGGAGTTGATCATTCACGTCGACTTGGTGCAAGGGCTGAGTCATGATGAACATGCGGCGGAATACCTTTGCCAAGAGTTCCGCCCGCATGGCCTCATTTCCACGAAAGCGGGCGTCATTATGAAGGCGCGTCAAAAACGCGTCTTGGCCGTGCAACGCATCTTTTTGCTCGATTCCCACGCTTTAGAGAAAAGCTACCAGCTGATCGCCAAAACGAATCCGGATTGCATTGAAGTCATCCCGGGCGCCATGCCGCACATCATCCGCGAAGTGAAAGAACGGACCGGAAAACCGATTTACGCCGGTGGGCTCATCCGCACGGTCGATGATGTCGAGCGGGCGCTTGCAGCTGGGGCGGCGGCGGTGACCACGTCAAACGAAACATTATGGCGCCACTACAATGGATAATGCGTTGAGCTGGTCAAATCGGCCGCAGTCTGCTACAATAAAGGTAACAAGTTAATCATCAGTCAGGAGACAGGGAGAGACCATGCATGCATGGTAGGCGAAAGGCTTATCGTGTTTGCAATGGTCTCTTTTTGTCTTTTTCAAAGGAGGAATCACGCATGGCGTTCTCAAGCAAACATCGGAGCGATGTTCTTCAAGCGATGAGCGAAAAACAATATGATCTTCTGATCATCGGTGGAGGGATCACCGGCTCTGGCATCGCCCTTGATGCCATCTCCCGCGGCATGACGGTCGCGCTTGTCGAGATGCAAGATTTTGCCGCCGGCACGTCAAGCCGGTCGACGAAGCTCGTTCACGGCGGCTTGCGCTACTTGAAGCAGTTCGAGGTGAAGCTTGTCGCGGAAGTCGGGCGCGAACGGGCGATTGTGTATGAAAACGGCCCGCACGTCACCACACCGGAGTGGATGCTGCTGCCCATTTACCGCGGCGGGACGTTCGGCAAATGGAGCACGTCGGTCGGCCTTTGGCTGTATGACCGGCTGGCTGGCGTCAAGCCAAGCGAGCGGCGCACGATGCTTGATGCCCGGCAGACGTTGGAAAAAGAGCCGCTCTTAAAGCGCGACGGCCTGATCGGCGGCGGCTATTACGTCGAGTATCGGACCGACGATGCCCGCCTGACGATCGAAGTGATCAAAAAAGCGGTCGAGCTTGGCGCCGACGCCGTCAACTACGTAAAAGCCGAACAGTTTTTGTACGACGAGCGCGGCCGCGCGATCGGCGCCCGCTGCCGCGACCTGATCGGCGGACGAGTGTATGACATCCGCGCCAAAAAAGTCGTCAATGCCGCCGGACCGTGGGTTGATGCGCTGCGCGACAAAGACGGATCGAAAACCGGCAAGCGGCTTCGGCTGACAAAAGGCGTCCATATCGTCATCGATCAAAAGCGTTTTCCGCTCAAGCAGGCAGTCTATTTCGACACCCCGGACGGCCGGATGGTGTTTGCCATTCCGCGGGATGGGAAAACGTATGTCGGCACGACCGATACATTTTATGACGATGATCCCGCTCATCCGGCCATGACCGAAGAAGACCGTGATTACTTATTGCAGGCGATTCACTACATGTTCCCGTCCGTCGGCGTCACTGCCGACGATGTCGAGTCGAGCTGGGCTGGCGTCCGTCCGCTCATTTATGAAGAAGGGAAAGACCCGTCGGAAATTTCCCGCAAAGACGAGATTTGGACATCGCCATCCGGCCTCATTACGATTGCCGGCGGCAAGCTGACCGGCTACCGGAAAATGGCCGAGACCGTCGTCGATCTTGTCGCCAAGCAGCTGGAGAAAGAAGAAGGAAAAGCGTTCGGACCGTGTCGAACGAAACAATTGCCGATCTCCGGCGGCGATGTCGGCGGCTCGCACCGCCTCCCTGCCTTCATCGCCGAAAAAGCGGACGAAGCGGTGCGCTATGGATTGACGAAAGAAGCGGGAGCGCGGCTGGCGAGACAATACGGCACAAATGTCGACCAGCTGTTTGCTTTAAGCCAGCAATACGACCGTTCGTCTGGCTTAACGCGCGAAACGTTCATCCGCCTCGTCTACGCCATGGAGGAAGAAATGGCGGCCAAACCGGTCGACTACTTCATCCGCCGCACCGGAGCGCTGTTATTTGACATCGATTCTGTCCGGCGGGAGAAAGAGGCGGTTGTTGCGTTTATGGCGCGGTATTTAGGGTGGACGGGGGAAGAGCGGGACGTGTATGAGAAAGAACTCGACAAGGAACTGCGACGAGCGGTGTTGGCGGAGGAAGGAGAGGAGTGAATGATCCTTTGAAGGAAATGATGAGCGCCTGAATCCAGGGCGCTTTTTTGATGGATTTTTTCGTAAAAATTAAGTAAAATTTAAACAAAAACAAAGCGGGGGAAGAGAATGTCAGTTGCATACAATCCGCAAACGAAGCAGTTTCATTTGCGGGCGGGCAAGGCAAGCTACGTGATGCAGCTTTTCCGCTCCGGCTATTTGGCGCATGTTTATTGGGGAAAAGCGGTGCGCGATGTTCGGGGGGCGCGGGCATTTCCGCGGCTGGACCGCGCGTTTTCCCCCAATCCCGACCCGTCTGACCGCACGTTTTCGCTCGATACGCTGCCGCAAGAATATCCAGCCTATGGGAATACCGATTTCCGTGCTCCAGCGTATCAAGTGCAGCTTGAGAACGGCTCGACCGTGACCGATTTGCGCTACAAAACGCACCGCATTTACAAAGGGAAGCCTAGACTTAACGGGCTGCCGGCGACATACGTGGAGCATGAACAGGAAGCGGAGACGCTCGAAATTGTCCTTGGAGATGCGCTGATCGGTCTAGAGGTCACGTTGCAGTATACGGCGTATGAAAAATGGAACGTCATCACGCGCGCGGCCCGTTTTGAAAACAAAGGCGGCGAGCGGTTGAAACTGCTGCGTGCGCTCAGTATGAGCGTTGATTTCCCAACTGCTGACTATGATTGGATCCATCTCCCCGGAGCGTGGGGGCGCGAGCGCTGGATCGAGCGCCGCCCGCTTGTGACCGGCGTGCAAGCGGCGGAAAGCCGCCGCGGCGCGAGCAGCCACCAACAAAACCCATTTATCGCGCTCGTCGCCAAAAACGCCGATGAACACCAAGGCGAAGTATACGGGTTCAGCTTTGTGTACAGCGGCAATTTCCTCGCCCAAGTCGAGGTGGACCAGTTCCGCACTGCCCGCGTCTCGATGGGCATCAATCCGTTTGATTTTACGTGGCTATTGGAACCGGGCGAGTCGTTCCAAACGCCGGAAGTGGTCATGGTTTACTCCGACCAAGGGTTGAACGGGATGTCGCAAACCTACCACGAACTGTACCGCACCCGCCTGGCGCGCGGCGCGTTCCGCGACCGCGAACGTCCGATCTTGATCAATAACTGGGAAGCAACGTATTTTGACTTCAATGAGGAAAAGATGATGAATATCGCCCGAACGGCGGCGGAGCTTGGCATCGAATTGGTTGTGCTTGACGATGGCTGGTTTGGCGAGCGCGACGACGACCGCCGTTCGCTCGGCGATTGGATCGTCAACCGGCGCAAGCTTCCAAACGGCTTGGACGGGTTGGCGAAACAAGTGAACGAACTCGGGCTGCAGTTCGGCTTATGGATCGAACCGGAAATGGTGTCGCCAAACAGCGAGCTGTACCGGAAACATCCCGACTGGTGTCTCCATGTGCCGAACCGCCCGCGCTCTGAAGGACGGAACCAGCTTGTGCTCGATTATTCCCGCCAAGACGTGTGCGACTATATGATTGAAACGATCTCGAACGTGCTTGCGAGCGCCCCCATCACTTATGTGAAATGGGACATGAACCGCCATATGACGGAAATCGGTTCGGCCGCCCTGCCGCCCGAGCGCCAGCGCGAAACGTCGCACCGCTATATGCTTGGGCTCTATCGCGTGATGGACGAGATCACCGCGCGTTTTCCGCACATTTTGTTTGAAAGCTGCTCCGGAGGCGGAGGGCGGTTTGACCCGGGGATTCTCTATTATATGCCGCAAACATGGACGAGCGACAACACTGACGCTGTCTCGCGCCTGAAAATCCAGTACGGTACAAGCCTCGTTTACCCAGTGAGCGCCATGGGTGCCCACGTCTCGGCCGTGCCGAACCATCAAGTCGGGCGGGTGACGTCCCTCAAGACGCGCGGCCATGTGGCGATGTCAGGCAACTTCGGCTATGAGCTCGATATCACGAAATTGACGGAAACAGAAAAACAAATCATTAAGGAACAAGTCGCGTTTTACAAAGATGTGCGCCGCCTCGTCCAGTTCGGCACGTTTTATCGGCTGCTCAGCCCGTTTGAAGGCAACGAGGCGGCATGGATGTTCGTCTCGGAAGATCAGTCGGAAGCGCTCGTCGCCTACTTCCGCGTTCTGGCGGAAGCGAACGCCCCGCTGTCGCACTTGCGCTTAAAAGGGCTTGACCCGAATCAAGACTATGAAATCGAAGGCCTTGGCGTCTACGGCGGCGACGAGCTGATGTATGCCGGAGTGGCGGTGCCGCACCGCTTGGGCGATTTTATCAGCATGATGTGGCGATTGAAAGCTGTTCGATGATGGGGGGAATGATGCGGCCTGAGCGGATGCATCAGGGCGAAACAAACGAATCGAACCCGGCATGTTAGATGCCGGGTTCAAACTGTTTAAGCTTCTCGATAATGCGCCGCTTCCGATAAAGCATCTTCCCGGTTTCGGCGATGTCTTCCATAAACGATTTGTTAAACAGCGAACCGAAAATGACGCCGATGATCGGCACGGCTTGAAACAGCTTTTTCCATCCGTACTGGTCGCGGAACGTCATCATCACTTCCCGCCAGCCTTGCAGTTCGGAAAAGACGCGCCCGCGTTCATGGGAGAACGACGAAAGTTCGTCCAAAATCGCTTTTTTCCCGACGATGTCCGCCGCGGCAAACTGCAGGCATTTGACGACAAACACGCGCTCCTCTTTTTCCTTCGGGTCATATCCGTACACGATGGCGATCTCTTGCAGCGTTTTCAGCGCTAAGCCGAGAAGCGCCGGAATGTCCACCGCCAGCGTCAGCGCCCCGCCCATTCCAGTCGCCGCCCCTTGCAGCTGGGCGAACGTGACGCGCGCATCGATCAACTCGTCGCAAACGCGATCCATCGTCGCAAGCGGCAAGTGCGGCACCTCGGCCAACGACGATACGCCAAGCTTGTCCAATACCTTTCCTTCATTCACCAAGTATTGCCCGCCGCTTTGAATATAGCTGCCCAGCTCATCAAGCAGCTGCCCTAGTTTTCGATGGACGACTTTTGGCGTCAGCTTATCGAGCACTTGAAACGGCAAGCGGCCGAGCTTTTCCCAAAACCATAGGTCTTTTTGGGAGTGTTCCCAGTGGGTGATGGTTTGGAGTTCTTGTTTTAGTGATGTTATTGTATCCTTCATAAAATCGTCCTCCGACCATTGTTGAATCACTTGTTTCTTAGGTTGAGGATTAGGGGCATTTTTTATGCATTTATGAAGAAGGGATTATTAATAAGTGTTATACTAAAAACTGGATCCTGTTTTTATCTACTCTGAAAATACCTAAACTCCTAAATGCACCAATTCACGATATTCGACAGAAAAATATTTTTATCCTGCGAAGAAGACGAAATTTTCCCGTTGCGAGGGCCTATATATTTGGTTGTTTTTAATTAAAAAATATATATTTATTTAGTAAAATATTGTTGTTGACAAATACTAAATTTTAACTTAATTTATAATTAAACGAAAATTAGCTAGGGGGAATAATTATGAATGTGTTATCCTCAATTTGTTACGGAGGAGATTATAACCCAGAGCAATGGCCAGAGGAAATTTGGTATGAAGATGCTAAGTTGATGCAAAAAGCGGGGGTGAATTTAGTATCTTTAGGGATTTTCAGTTGGAGCAAGATCGAACCGTCTGATGGAGTGTTCGACTTTGAATGGCTAGACAAGGTTATAGATATACTATATGACCACGGTGTGTATATTAACTTGGGGACGGCGACTGCAACTACTCCAGCTTGGTTTGTAAAAAAGTATCCAGATTCTTTGCCGATCGATGAAAGCGGTGTCATTCTCTCGTTTGGCAGTAGACAACATTATTGTCCTAATCATCCTCAATTAATTACGCACATAAAGAGACTTGTGAGGGCTATAGCAGAACGGTATAAAAATCATCCGGCACTCAAAATGTGGCATGTTAATAATGAGTATGCATGTCACGTTTCCAAGTGTTTTTGTGAGAATTGTGCTGTCGCGTTTAGAAAGTGGCTAAAGGAAAGATATAAAACAATCGATGAATTAAATGAACGTTGGGGTACAAACTTTTGGGGACAGCGATACAATCATTGGGATGAAATTAATCCCCCTAGAAAGGCACCAACTTTTATTAATCCATCCCAAGAACTTGATTACTACCGTTTTATGAATGACTCAATTCTCAAGTTGTTTTTAACAGAAAAGGAAATTTTACGTGAGGTAACACCAGATATTCCAGTATCAACTAATTTCATGGGTTCATTCAAACCGTTAAACTATTTTCAATGGGCTCAGCATGTAGATATTGTGACATGGGACTCATATCCTGATCCCAGAGAGGGCTTGCCAATTCAGCACGCCATGATGAATGACCTTATGCGTAGTTTAAGAAAAGGTCAACCGTTTATTTTGATGGAGCAGGTAACCTCACATGTTAACTGGCGCGATATTAATGTTCCAAAACCGCCAGGTGTAATGCGTCTATGGAGTTATGCAACTATTGCCCGTGGTGCAGATGGTATTATGTTTTTCCAGTGGCGTCAAAGTAGAGCAGGAGCTGAAAAATTCCACGGTGCAATGGTGCCCCACTTTTTGAACGAGAATAATAGAATTTATAGGGAAGTTACACAGTTAGGGCAAGAGCTGAAAAAGTTAGATTGTTTGGTCGGATCTAGAATCAAGGCAGAGGTCGCGATCATTTTTGATTGGGAAAACTGGTGGGCTGTCGAACTAAGTTCCAAACCACATAATAAACTAAGATATATTCCTATAGTTGAAGCTTATTATAGGGAATTATATAAACGTAATATTGCTGTCGATTTTGTAAGGCCATCTGATGATCTAACAAAATACAAAGTAGTTATCGCTCCAATGTTATATATGGTTAAAGAGGGAGAAGATGAAAACTTACGGCAATTTGTTGCTAACGGTGGCACTTTGATTGTCAGTTTCTTCAGTGGCATTGTAGATGAAAATGACCGCGTACATTTAGGCGGATATCCTGGTCCTCTGCGAGATATTTTGGGGATTTTTGTTGAGGAATTTGTACCATACCCAGAAACAAAGGTAAACAAAATATATAGTAACGATGGGGAATATGATTGTACGACGTGGGCGGACATAATCCGATTAGAAGGGGCAGAACCTCTAGCGACATTTAAGGGGGATTGGTATGCAGGACTTCCGGCGGTTACACGTAACTGCTACGGTAAAGGAGAGGGGATTTACGTCGGTACTTATCCAGATAGTAATTATTTAGGCAGGCTTTTAGAACAGGTTTTCGCTAAACATCATATTAATCCCATTCTTGAAGTAGCTGAAAATGTAGAGGTGCAACAAAGAGAGACTGATGAATGGAAGTATTTAATTATTATCAATCATAATGATTACGAAGTGACACTGTCACTGCCAGAAGATAAGATATACCAGAATATGATTGATGGGAAATGTTTTCGAGGAGGTGAATTGAGGATTCAAGGGGTTGATGTAGCAGTGTTAAGAGAGCATGATGAAGCCGGGAAGGTTTAGAGAAGTCTCGTTCCGACAGTTGGCAACATAATATGCATAAGATGACAATGTCTATAAACATTGGATCTTACGCACTTAGTGAAAAGGCTCATTTCATTAAGACAACAACTGAAAAATGTATGTTTTTCGGCTGTATATTCTTAATTAGACTCCTTTTTCACCAAAAGTTCATAAGAATTAAAAAAACAGGAGGGATTTTCTTTGAAAAAGATTTTGACACTATTTTTAGTAAGTATTCTTCTATTAACTGCTTGTTCTTCAAAAACGAAAAACGGTGGAGCTGCAGATAGCACAAAAAGTACGAATGAAATAACAGTGTGGACGTGGGATCCAAATTTTAACGTAAAAGCGATGAAAATTGCAGAAGAGTTTTATAAGAAAGAGAATCCTAATTTTAAATTAAAAATTATTGAAAATGCTCAAGAGGATATCGTTCAAAAGCTTAATACAAGTTTAAGTTCTGGCACAACAAAAGGCTTGCCAAATATCGTATTAATTGAAGACTATCGTGCACAGAGCTTCCTTAAAGCGTATCCTGATGCATTCTATGACCTATCAAAATATTTCAAAGCGGAAGATTTTGCTGAATATAAGCTTGCTCCTACTAGCTTAAATGGTAAACATTATGGACTTCCATTTGATACAGGGGTTGCTGGATTATACGTGAGAACAGATTATTTACAAAAAGCGGGATATACTGTTGATGATTTACAAGGATTGGACTGGAACAAATATATTGAAATCGGGAAAAAGGTAAAACAAGCAACGGGTAAATATATGCTTGCACTCGATCCTAAAAATCTGGGGATTATTCGTGAGATGATTCAAACTAGTGGTTCATGGTATGTGAAAGAAGATGGTGTAACCCCGAATTTGGCAGACAATGAGCCGCTGAAGGAAGCATTTAGAACTTACAAAGAGATTGTAAACGCAGGGATATCGAAACCTATTTCCGACTGGAGTCAATTTGTTGCCTCTTTTAATAGTGGAGCAGTTGCATCGATTCCAACGGGAAACTGGATTACGGCTTCTGTTAAAGCCGAAGCTTCTCAAGCCGGTAAGTGGGCTGTTGTGCCTTTTCCAAAACAATCGGGCATTCCTAACTCTGTTAATGCTACGAACCTAGGTGGAAGTTCTTGGTATGTACTTAACATTCCTGGAAAAGAAAAGGCGGCAGAATTTCTAGCTAAAACGTTTGGATCAAATGTTGAGTTTTATGAAGCACTAAACAAAGAGATTGGTGCAATTGGCACATACAAACCAGCTGCTAATAGTGAGGCCTATAAGGCTGCAGATGAGTTTTTTGGAGGCCAAAAAGTAACAGCTGATTTCTCCAAATGGATGAAAGAAATTCCTCAAGTAAACTACGGTGCACATACGTATGTGATCGAAGATATTTTAGCAGCTGCGTTGCAAGATTACTTAAAAGGCAAAGATCTTGATAAAGTGTTGGAAGATGCACAAAAACAGGCAGAACAACAAGTTAAATAAATATAGCACGCCTATTATGTTAAGGGAAACATAAAAAATTAAGCCCCGAGAGTCCGCTGGCCTTCCTGGTTGTCATAGTAGAAGCATTCTGTGTAACAGGCGGAGTGGTTCGGGGCTCTTCTATGAAGATGCCCGCTCCTCGACGCCTTGATCGGTCATTTTCATGCTTGAATAAAGAGCAAGACCCTCTCACGGATGTTGCTTTCTATTTATCAACATGTTAAGGAGTTGATATAGAGTGATTCCCCCGACAAAAGTGAATCTAGATTTGATAATAAAAACGGATCGAAACATTAATCAGAAACACCGCATAAAAAATATAATAATTGGATGGTCTTTTGTAATAATAGCTGTTATTATGATTTGCACGTTTTATTTTTATCCAATGGCCCAAGCCTTAATTCTTTCATTAAAATCAGGTTCAGGGACAAATCTAACCTTTGTGGGATTGAAAAATTATGCTCGTTTATTTAGTGATCCTACCTTTTTGACAACCGTAAAAAATACAGTGATATATCTTATTATTCAAGTTCCGATTATGATTATTCTCGCCTTATTTTTAGCCGTATTATTGAATAATCCGAAATTAAAGCTGAGAGGATTGTTTCGAACAGCAATTTTTTTACCATGTGTCACTTCCCTAGTTGCGTATTCTGTCATATTTAAATATTTGTTTAGTCAAGATGGCTTGATCAACGTTATGTTGATGAAATGCTCTCTTATATCTGAACCAATCAACTGGCTAGCTGATCCTTTTTGGGCTAAAGTGACCATTATTATTGCTCTTACGTGGAGATGGACAGGCTATAATATGATTTTTTACTTATCTGCCCTACAAAATATCGATCACTCGATTTATGAAGCGGCTAAAATTGATGGTGCTTCGCCAGTTCAGCAGTTTTTTAAAATTACGATTCCATTGTTAAAGCCCATGATTTTGTTTACATCAATCACTTCAACAATCGGTACGCTCCAGCTGTTCGATGAAGTAATGAACATTACGCAAGGGGGGCCGGGAAATGCAACGATGACGATTTCTCAATATATCTACAATCTTTCATTTAAATATACCCCTGATTTCGGTTATGCAGCAACAGTTTCGTATGCGATTGTGATTATGATTGTATTTTTTTCTATTATTCAGTTTAAAGTGGCAGGTGATAAAAATGAGTAATCTCAAAAACGTATTCAACTATACTGTTTTAACCATTGCATCTATTGTTTCCGTGTTTCCATTTTTGTGGATGGTTGTTAGTGCGACGAATAAATCAGTAGAAGTGACGAAAGGACGGTTATTGCCAGGTAGTCATTTTATGGAAAACTTCCGCAACCTGCTTGATAGCACTAATCTAGTCAATGCATTAATGAATTCAGCGAAAATCGCGATTATAACAACTTTACTCGCAATGTTGGTCTCCTCTTTGGCTGGTTACGGATTTGAAATTTTTAAAAGCAAAACAAAAGATTTTGTATTCAATTTCTTGTTGCTTTCAATGATGATACCTTTTGCTGCTTTAATGGTCCCGTTGTTTAGAATGTTTGGGACAATATCACAAATATTTCCAAGCATCGGTGTTGATACAATGACGGCCGTTATTTTGCCGACAGTCACAACGGCATTTCTGATTTTTTTCTTCCGCCAAAGCACGAAAATGTTCCCGAAGGAAATTATTGAAGCGGGCCGAATTGATGGATTGTCTGAATGGGGGATCTTCTTCAGGCTTTATGTCCCTACGATGAAAACAACCTATGCGGCCGCGGCGATTATTACATTTATGTCGAGCTGGAACAGCTATTTATGGCCACTTGTCATATTACAGTCCCCGGAGAACCAGACGGTGCCATTGCTTATATCAAATCTTGGATCGAGTTATTCTCCGGACTTTGGAATGATCATGACCGCTATTGTGATCGCTACCTTGCCGACGGCGCTGATCTTCTTTTTCATGCAAAAGCACTTCGTTGCCGGGATGCTCGGTTCAGTAAAATGATGAGTAAGGAGTGTGGAAATAATGAAAAAAACATTAACAACCCCCACATTAGAATGGCTTTCAGATCCTCGTGTGTTCGGTGTTAATCGCCTGCCTGCCCATTCGGACCATATTTATTATGAGACGTTGGAAGAAGCAAAAAGTGGAGTTTCCATGTCGATGCGCTATGAGTTGAATGGAAATTGGAAGTTTCACTATGCGGTCAATCCAGCTAGCCGCCCCGCGAAATTTTATCAACTTGATTTTGACTGCTCAAACTGGGGCGATATTTCCGTACCAGGGCATATTCAGTTGCAAGGCTATGGAACTCCCCAGTATGTAAATACGATGTATCCGTGGGACGGTCATTGCGATGTTCGTCCTCCAGAAGTTCCTATGGATTATAATCCAGTAGGAAGCTATATAAAAATTTTTAATCTTCCTGAACGTATGAAAGGTAAACCGGTGTATATTTCTTTTCAAGGAGTGGAGTCGGCGTTTTATGTTTGGTTGAACGGGCAGTTTGTCGGGTATAGTGAGGACTCTTTCACGCCGGCAGAATTTGAACTTACACCTTTTATAAAGGATGGAGAGAATAAGCTCGCGGTTGAGGTTTACCAGTACAGCACCGGAAGTTGGCTTGAGGATCAGGATTTCTGGCGTTTTTCTGGAATCTTTCGCGATGTATACCTTTATACAGTGCCAGATATTCATGTCTATGATTTACATGTTCGCGCCGAATTGGATTCGTCCTATACGAGAGGCATGTTAACGGCGGACCTTACCTTTTTGTCTCCGGTACCTGCCGGCTCTAGGTTTATCGCTGAACTGTATGATGCGAAAGGCGACCTTGTCGCCAAAAAAGACGGAGAGCTTCATGGCGAAAAGGGGACATTTTCCATTGCGGTCGATGAACCGGAATTATGGAGCGCGGAGAAACCGTATTTGTATAAGCTATATATTCAGATTTTTAACGAGTTTGGCCAATTGGTAGAGGTTGTTCCACAGAAGGTCGGTTTTCGAAGATTCGAGATCATCAATAAAGTTATGCACCTTAACGGAAAACGGATTGTATTTAAAGGCGTTAACCGACATGAATTTCATTGTCGAAGAGGCCGGGCGATCACAAAGGAAGATATGCTATGGGATATTAAAACATTGAAGCGTCATAACATTAACGCAGTCCGTACGTCACACTATCCGAATCAAAGCTATTGGTATGAACTATGCGATGAATACGGCATCTATGTCATTGATGAAATGAATTTGGAAACGCACGGAACGTGGCAAAAAATGGGCCGTGTCGACCCCACATGGAATGTTCCGGGGAACAATCGAGAATGGCAAGACATTGTTATGGACCGAGCGATTTCAATGTTTGAAAGGGATAAGAGCCATCCTTCCATCCTGATTTGGTCATGTGGAAATGAATCGTATGCTGGGGAAGTTCTGTTAAACGTCGCCAACTATTTTCGGTCAGTCGATCCGAGCCGTCTTGTCCATTATGAAGGAGTATTTCATGCCCGCGAGTATAATGATATAAGCGACATAGAAAGTCGTATGTACGCAAAGCCTCATGAAATTGAAAAGTATTTAACAGAAAATCCGGATAAACCGTATATCAGCTGCGAATATATGCATGCAATGGGGAACTCGCTCGGCGGGATGTACAAATATACGGATTTGGAACAAAAGTATCCGATGTATCAAGGTGGTTTTATTTGGGATTTCATTGATCAAGCCCTTGTGAAAAAAGATCGTTATGGAAAAGAATTTTTGGCATATGGAGGGGACTTTGGCGACCGTCCAACCGATTACGGTTTCTGCACGAACGGAATTGTCTATGCTAACCGGGAGTTGTCACCGAAGATGCAGGAAGTAAAATATCTTTATCAAAACTTTAAGCTTTCACCGGATCAATACGGTGTCAATATTAGAAATGAAAGTCTTTTCACTGACACAAGTGAATATGATTTAGAATACGTCCTATTCCTTGAAGGGAGAGAGTTGTATCGAAGCAAGCTGAATGTATCGGTAGCGCCGCAGGAAGAGAAAAGAGTCGAGTTCGACTGGCCTCTTGGGATGATGGCAGATGCAGGTGAATATTGCATTCATGCATCATTTAAATTGAAAGAAAAAACACTTTGGGCTGATGCTGGTTATGAGGTAGCATTCGGCCAGTTTGTATTCCAGATTGGTTCCAAGGAATTCGTTGTTCCTAGCGGAAAGTTAAAAGTTGTCCATGGTGATGTCAACATTGGGGTGCACGGCAAAGATTTTACGATCATGTTTTCCAAACAGGCAGGAAGCCTAGTTTCAATGAATTACGCAGGCAAGGAGATGATTGCGGTCCCTCCTGCACCATTGTTTTGGAGGGCCACGACTGATAATGACCGAGGTTTTTTGCAAGACTTCTATTCGGGGCTTTGGTATGCGGCGAGTTTGGCGCGTAAATGTGTAAAAGTCGATGTGAAAGAGGAAGCGGCCCAAGTAAATGTCACCTTTACCTACAAATTTTCCATTAACCCCGAATTGGAAGTGAAATTTGGTTATACCGTTTATGCTGATGGCAGCATTCGCGTGAAGGCGGTCTATCATGGAGTCGAGAATCTTCCGTCAATGCCGATTTTTGCGGTATCATTCAAGGTTCCAGCCGACTATAATCAACTCGAGTGGTATGCAATGGGGCCCGAAGAAAACTATGTCGATCGCTCAAAGGGGGCAAGACTTGGAATTTTTAGAAATCAAGTATCTGACAATGTATCGCGCTATCTCAAACCGCAGGAATCAGGAAACAGAACAGGAGTTCGTAAAGTAAGCTTAACGAACAACAATGGACAGGGAATAAAAATTTCTTCTATAACTGAACCATTGGAATGCAACTTTTCGCCATACACAGCTTTTGAACTTGAACATGCCAATCATCATTACGAGCTGCCCAATATTCATTATACGGTTGTCACGGTAGCAGGTCGACAAATGGGAGTTGGCGGAGACGACAGCTGGGGCGCCCCTGTTCACGATGAATACGTCATAAAGGCAGATCAAGACATGGAATTTGAGTTTATGATTCATAAAGTTTAGCGACAACAGCATCATGATGTAAACTTCTCATCTTAGCGTTTTTATTTATCTCGAAAAATAAAAATGCCATCACATGATATACTTATCAAACAAAAATGGAAAGTGGTGTTTATTGCAAAATAAAAATGCAGAGATCTGCAGAGAATTTGGCTTAGGCCAACTTTACATGGAGAGGGGGGCGTGATAGCCTTTTTAGGCATAGCCAGCCCTTGATATTGCTGGCTTCCTGGCTTTTTCATCACGCCCCCAGAGGCTCCATGTCAAGTTGTAATTCTCTGCACTTTTCGTTGCGAAACTCTGTATTTTTTCTTTGCAGAAAACAAAGTGGTTGAAGCTATGTTTTCTGTTCTGATTGGCCAATATGGTACAAGAGAAATTGGAGGCGATTCAATTATCGAATTTGAAAGTGATACCCGGTATATTTTATCGTATTTATTTGTTGCTTTGGATTAGCCGAATACTAAGATTTGGACAATACCGCGAGTTGTTTTTGAGTTAAGGTTAGGAAATAAAATATGGGGTAATTTTACTTTTTTAAAGGATGAAGGGATAAGACGTTGATTAAAGAAAGAAAGGCATAAGACCGTAATTTTAAGTTACATGTCAAATAAGCAACCTAATAAAAATTCTTTTTTATTGTTTTTTAGTAAAATTTATACTAAAATATATACTAGCGATTGATTGTTTAGGAGGCATAATCATGGCTGTTAGTTTCGGTTTGACAGAAACCTTTAAAAATGTATTTGGTGGGGGTAAAGAACGAGTTCGTATCTTCTTCGCCCCCGGCCGCGTCAATTTGATCGGCGAGCATACGGATTACAACGGCGGGCATGTGCTGCCGTGCGCGCTTGCGATCGGCACGTATGCGCTTGTTCGGCAGACGAAAGAGCCATTTGTCCGCTTTTATTCGCAAAACTTCCCGGAAGCGGGAGTGGTCACGGTCTCTTACGACGACTTGTCTTATCGTCGCGAACACGGTTGGGCGAACTACCCGAAAGGAATCTTGGCTGCGTTTCAAGCGCTTGGCCCGCTTGAGACCGGATTGGATATTTTGTATTACGGCACGATCCCGAACGGCGCCGGGCTGTCGTCATCCGCGTCGATTGAGCTCGTGACCGCGGTCATGCTCAATGAACTGTTCAGGCGCGGGCTTGACCAGCTGGAGCTTGTGAAAATGAGCCAAAACGTAGAAAATAAATACGTTGGGGTCAATTGCGGCATTATGGATCAGTTTGCCGTCGGCATGGGGAAACAAGATTGCGCCATTCTATTAAACTGCCAGACGCTCGAGTACCGCTATTTGCCGCTCGTGCTCAACGATTGTTCGATTGTCATCGCGAACACAAACAAAAAGCGCGGCCTGGCGGACTCGGCGTACAACGAGCGGCGGGCGACGTGCGAGGCGGCTCTCGCGAAGCTGCAAAGCGTGCGGAACATCGCCTCGCTCGGCGAGCTGACAAGCGCGGAACTGGCCCGTTATGCACATCTTCTTTCCCCGCTTGAACAAAAACGGGCCCGCCATGCGGTGACGGAAAACGAGCGGACGCTTGAAGCCGCCCGGGCGCTTGAGCGCGGAGACCTGATCCGCTTTGGCGAGTTGATGAAACAGTCGCATTTGTCGCTGCGCAATGATTACGAAGTGACAGGCGTTGAACTCGACACGCTCGTTGAAGCGGCATGGTCGCACGAAGGAACGGTCGGGGCGCGCATGACTGGAGCAGGATTCGGCGGCTGCACGGTGAACATTGTGAAAAAGGCATGCGTTCAAGATTTCATTGAACGGGTCGGAAACGCGTATGCCGAAAAAATCGGTTATGAAGCAAGCTTTTATGTCGTTGAAGTTGGTGACGGGGCGAGAGAACTCACGGAACTGGAGGAGATGAGCCGATGATTTTGGTTTGCGGAGGGGCAGGGTATATCGGCAGCCATGCGGTGTACCGTCTGCTTGAAAAAGGGGAGCGCGTGGTCGTGGTGGATAACTTGCAGACGGGGCACCGGGAGGCGGTTCACCCTGATGCGGTGTTTTGCCAAGGCGATATTCGCGACCGCGAGTTTTTGCGCACGGTGTTTCGCCGGCACGACATTGAGGCGGTCATTCATTTTGCGGCGAACTCATTGGTCGGCGAAAGCATGGAAGAGCCGCTGAAGTATTACGACAACAACGTGTACGGGACACAAGTGCTGCTTGAAGTGATGAGAGAATTTGGCGTCAAGCAAATCGTCTTTTCTTCAACCGCTGCGGTGTACGGGGAGCCGAAACAAATCCCGATCATCGAAACCGATCCGACCGAACCGACGAACGCGTACGGAGAAACAAAGCTGGCGATGGAAAAAATGATGAAATGGGCGGATCGCGCCTACGGCATCCGCTCGATTTCGCTCCGCTACTTTAATGTCGCCGGGGCGTACGGCACGACAATCGGTGAGGACCACAACCCGGAGACGCATCTTATTCCATTGATTTTAAAAGTGCCGCTTGGCCAGCGCGAGGAAATTTCCGTTTTCGGCGATGACTACGACACGCCCGACGGCACGTGCATCCGCGACTACATCCATGTGCTTGATCTCGTCGATGCCCACGTGTTGGCGCTTGGAAAACTGCGGAATGGAGCGTCCAGTGACGTGTACAATCTCGGCAACGGCAACGGCTTCAGCGTCAAAGAAGTGATCGAAGCGGCTCGGCAAGTGACCGGACACCCGATCCCCGCCCGCGTCGTGGCGCGGCGCCCGGGCGATCCGGCGAGACTTGTCGCTTCATCGGAAAAAGCAAAGCGCGAGCTCGGCTGGGAGCCGAAATACCCGTCCATTACGGATATCGTCGCGTCGGCATGGGAATGGCATCAAGCGCGGCCAAACGGATATCGGGGTGTGTAAACATGGAAACGATTTTTGCGGCGATTGAACAACTGATCCGTTATGCCGAGCAACGCGGCCTTTTAGCGCCGGAAGATGTGGTGTACGCGCGCAACCGCCTGCTGGCAACGCTCCGACTCACGGAATGGCAGCCGGCCGAGGTCAAGGACGTTCCCTTGGCCTCGCCGACCCCGGTATTGGACGCTATGATTGATTGGGCGTATGAACAAGGATTGTTGGAAACGAATACAACGACCGAGCGCGATATATGGGATGCGAGACTGATGGACTGCGTCATGCCGCGGCCGTCGGAAGTGATCCGTGCCTTTTACGAGCGATACCGCCGCGACCCGCAGGAGGCGACGGACTGGTTTTATTCGTTGAGCCAAGCGTCCAATTACATTCAAACGGCGCGCATCGCCAACAATCAGCACTGGAAAGTGTCAACCATCTATGGAGAATTGGATATCACCATTAACTTGGCGAAGCCGGAAAAAGACCCGAAGGAAATCGCCAAATTAAAAGAGATGCCGTCATCCTCGTATCCAAAATGTGTATTATGCAAAGAAAACGAAGGGTATGAAGGAACGTGGCGTCATCCAGCCCGTTCCAATCACCGTGTCATCCCGATCACGTTATTGGATGAACAGTGGTATTTCCAATATTCTCCCTACGTGTACTATAATGAACATTGCATCGTCTTCCACGCCGAACATGTACCGATGAAAATGGAGCGGAAGACGCTTGAGCGTTTGCTCGATTTCGTCGAAAAGTTCCCGCACTATTTCATTGGCTCGAACGCCGATTTGCCGATTGTCGGCGGCTCGATTTTAGTGCATGACCATTTCCAAGGCGGGTGCTATACGTTTGCGATGGAAAAGGCGGAGATCGAAGAGTGTATCCCGCTTCCATCGTTTCCGTCGGTCACAGCCGGCATAGTGCGCTGGCCGATGTCCGTCATCCGTTTGACTGGACCAAAAGAGGACGTGTTGGATGCGGCTGCCTTTTTGTATGAAACATGGCGGACGTACAGCGACTCAAGTGTCGAGATTATGGCCTACAGCGGCGATGTTCCGCATAACACGATCACCCCGATCGCCCGGCGGCGCGGCGATTTGTTTGAGTTGGACATTGTTTTGCGCAACAATCGGACATCAGCGGAACATCCGTACGGCATTTTCCATCCGCATGAAGAATTGCATCATATTAAAAAAGAAAATATCGGCTTGATCGAAGTGATGGGGCTGGCGGTGCTGCCGGCACGGCTTGCCGTGGAACTGGAGACGCTGGCCGATTATCTCGTGCATCGGACAAAAAAAGAAGACTGGGACGAGTCGATGCATAAACATTGGGATTGGTGCGAAGCCATTCACTCGGCCTATCCGGACATCACGAAGGACAACGTCCATGACATTTTGCGGCACGAAGTCGGGCAACGGTTTGTGACCGTGTTGGAACATGCCGGGGTGTTTAAGCGGGACAAGCGAGGGAAGGACGCGTTTCGCCGCTTTATGCAGCACGCTGTGGAGCGCATGTCGTCTCTTGTTTAAATGCGGCGAAAAAACGCGTTTCATATGAAACATAAGGAAGGGATTGCAAACAGACTATGGCTACGTTAAAAGAAATCGCGGAAAAAGTCGGCGTTTCGGTCGCGACGGTGTCGCGCGTGCTTAATTACGATGCGACGCTGTCCGTTTCCGATGAAACGAGAAGGCGCATTTTTGAAGTCGCCCAAGAGCTGAACTACAAAACATTGCGGGAACGAAGCCAGCAAGCGCGCGAATCGTTTCGCTTCGGGCTCATTCACTGGTATTCGGAGCGCCAGGAAATCGATGACCCCTATTATATGGCGATTCGCCTCGGAGTGGAAAAAGAGTGTTTTGACCGCGGCATCGAACTCGTCAAATTGTTTAAACAGCACGGCGCCTATCCGATCGAACGGATGGAGGCGCTCGATGGCATCATCGCCGTCGGAAAATTCGGGCCGAAGGAAGTCGAGGTTTTTGCCGCCGGGGCCAAACAAATTGTGTTTGTCGACTGTTCGCCTGATGAGCATCGGTTTGATTCAGTCGTCATCGACTTGCGTCAAGCGACGGTGACAGTGCTTGATTATTTGCTTCGGTTGGGGCATACGAAAATTGGCTATATCGGCGGCCGTGAATATGTCGACGGGGAAACGCCGATCCGCGATGAGCGCGAAGCGGCGTTTTACGAATATTTGTATGTCAAAGGGCTGTATGATTCCCGCTATGTATGGATCGGTGCCTTCACTGCTGAAGATGGCTATCGGCTGATGAAAGAGGCTGTTTCAGGCGGCGACTTGCCGACGGCGTTTTTCATTGCCAGTGATTCGATGGCGATTGGCGCCCTGCGTGCGCTGCATGAAGCCGGGATCGCTGTTCCGGAAGAGGCGGCGATTGTCGGATTCAATGATATTCCGACGGCAGCATTTCTTCACCCGCCGCTTTCGACGGTGAAAGTATACACAGAATTTATGGGTGAAACAGCGGTTGAGCTGCTCATCGAACGGTTGACGACGAAACGAGCGATTTGCAAAAAGGTCGTCGTGCCGACAGAGCTCGTCATCCGCTCAAGCAGCGAGGGCAACGAAAAGGGGAGCGGTCGATAAGCCGCTCCCTTCTGCATTAATGGAACTCGATATCAACGCGTTTTTTCGTTCCTGTCGTTGTTTTCGGGATATGAATGTCAAGCACGCCGTTTTTGTACGTCGCGCGAATGTTTTCCGTCGCCGCATCCGCCGGCAGGGTGATCGAACGCTGGAAGCGACCAAAGAAGCGTTCGCGCCGGTGCATTTGTTCTTCTCTTACATCGTGGTGGCGTTGAATCGTGCCGCTGATGGTCAACATGTTGTTCTGCACGTCAATGTGCACATCCTCTTTCCGCTCCAGCCCCGGTAAATCGCACGAAACGACGTATTCGTTGGCCGTTTCATGCATGTCGATGCGCGGCATCCAGTGCTGCTCATCCATATGAGTGAACAGCGATGGAAAATCACTAGCAAAAAAGCGGTTCATATCCCGGCGAATCGATTCCAAGTGCCGGAACGGGTCATACGGAATTAACGCCATAACTGCCATCCTCCTTAACAAGAAATGTTTTTTCGCTCAGTAGTGTGAACCGGATTCGTCTGTTTTATGTATGATTGGCTTGCAATTGTTCCATCACCGTCAAATACGCTTGAATGAGTGCTACTTTCATGCCATCCGGCAAGTCAGAAGCGGCCACCCGCTTAACGGCGTAATAAAACTTCACTTCGGACGATTGCCGCACGCGCGGATGCGTCCATTCATCGCGCAACTCTTGCCTTATCGTTTCATACAAAAGAGTTTGGCTTTCTTGTTCATCAAGCGGTCCGGCCGCCAGCGATCGGTTCGGCCAAAGTCGGCGGTAGCCGTCAAGCAGTGCAGAAAATGGATAGGTCACGGCTGTTTCCCTCCTTAAAAAATATACATAGCGATCCTCGAGGTCTGCTCCTTGCAACATATTCTTTTTAAGAAATTATATCATACAGCAGTCGAAGCGATTCGGGAGGCCAAGTCGAATGTAGATAGTGGGGGCTGGTTTCGTTTGCTGTCGTTGTAAGGCAGCCCAACCGTGGGACGCACGGGGATGGCTTGGTTGACAGCCTGCCGTGGGGCGGGTGTTCCCAAGAATCTCCCACCTCTAAGCGTTAGCGTAGGTGGGAGAGCGTTCAACCTAAAAAAGTAGTTGACATAAGGTGAGATAGTGTATAAAATAAAAATCGCCGCTTCGACGGAATGTCGGAGTGCAACGATCGAACAATCATGAAATAAAAAAACTATTGACAAATAGTTAACACTGCGTATAATGAATAATTGCCGCGACGAAATGAACGCGGTAATAATTAGAAGAGAATCAGTAGTTGACATTTTTGAAAGATTGTTTATAATAGTAACTGTCGTTCCTTGAAAACTGAACGAAACGAAGCGCGAAAGAAAAGCGAAGGCCGCTTTGGCCGAAGCTGGACAATACGGAAAAGCTGAGGCCCGCGGGTCGCCGCGATGGGCAAATGTTCTTCGCCTGCAGGGATTTACAATCCCGAAGGCGAAGGTTATTTGACCCCGAGCGGCGGCGGGCTGAAGCTGGACAATGCGAAAAGCCAATCAACTTTCTTTGGAGAGTTTGATCCTGGCTCAGGACGAACGCTGGCGGCGTGCCTAATACATGCAAGTCGAGCGGACCAAATCGGAGCTTGCTCTGGTTTGGTCAGCGGCGGACG
>NZ_JBREBQ010000037.1:0-25145 GCF_052906625.1 Geobacillus sp. CCR
CTCCGGGATGGTGGTTGGGTGTAAAAAAATGGAATATCGTATCATCGCCTCAAGATGAGGGATGAGAGTCCGAAAGCGCTTACGATATCAATTCCTGAAAATGGTTCGCTAACTAGTGATTGACAACGCCCGTAGTGAACCGAAAAAATGTTCTCCACAAAGTCTTGACTGACTCTTGTCAAGAAAAAGAGTTGACAACAGGTATAAATATTGAATATCATGAAAATATAAAAACGAATATAGTTTCTTTTGTTAAAGGGGAGTAGCTTTAACAGCAAAGTCGTCAGTTCAGGGCGCATGCCCTCGGCTTTGTTGGCAACGGCGACGTTGTTAGCGAGACCTTTACCGATGTTGGTAAAGGTCTATTTTATTTATGGAGGCCTTTACCAAAGATGGTAAGGGCCTTCTTTCATTTCATGAAACAAAAGGGGGGAAGATAATCGTAAAGGAAGATAGGTTCGGTTTCAAAAGAACAAAAAGTGGAGGGGATGGCATGCGTAAATGGTGGAAACGGCTTCGCTTCATCGTCCATGTCCGGCGTTTTCTACCGTTTTTGTTTGAATTTTTCGTTTCTCATGAAGTGCCAATGCGAAAAAAATTGTTTTCCGTCGGTTTGCTGCTTTTGTATATAGCGCTGCCGCTTGACCTCATTCCGGATTGGCTTGCGTTGTTTGGTTTGATCGATGATTTGGCCGTCTTCCTATTTATTTTGCAACAAGTCATTAAGATGGCTCCGGTTTCATTAAAAGAAAAATATAATCTGTAAAGGGGGATTCTTCCATGGATCTGTTGTCAGTAGAGTTTTGGACGGCGTTGCTGTCGATCGTCATTATTGATCTTTTGCTGGCAGGGGATAACGCCATTGTGATTGGATTGGCGGCCCGCAACTTGCCCAAATACCAGCAAAAAAAGGCCGTTGTCTGGGGGACGGTAGGCGCTGTCGTCATCCGGGCGTTGGCGACGATCTTCGTCGTCTGGCTGCTGAAAATCCCAGGGCTTTTGCTTGTCGGCGGCGTGCTGCTTGTCTGGATCGCCTATAAGCTGCTTGTTGAGGGGAAGGGCCACGACGATGTTGAAGCCGGGGGAAATTTATGGGAGGCGATTCGCACGATCATTATTGCCGATGCGTTGATGGGGCTTGACAACGTATTGGCGGTCGCCGGCGCCGCGCACGGAAACTTTCTCCTCGTCGTTCTTGGGTTGCTCATTTCCGTTCCGATCATGGTGTGGGGCAGCACGCTTATTTTAAAATGGATCGAGCGCTTCCCAATCATTATTACGATCGGCGCCGGTGTCCTCGCCTGGACGGCGGCGAAAATGATCGTCGATGAGCCGTTTTTAAAGGCGTATTTTGCCAATCCTGCCGTGAAGTATGGATTTGAGTTGCTTGTTGTTGCCGCTGTCATTGTGGCGGGAACGATGAAAAAACGAAAAAGCGCCAAAGAGCCGCAACCGAAAGCCGCCAATGAATAATTGGCGGCTTTTGTGGCTGGGCAATCACCAAGCGGATGGCTATTTCCATTTCAGCAGCAGAAATTGCAGCAGCCATCCAATGGAGAGCCCGGGGATGACAGATAAGATCGGCAGCCAAATCGGTCCAAAAAACACGCCGCCGATCGTCACGTGCGACGAGTACATCAAGCCGACCGTCACAAAGTAGGCGGAGACGACAAACGGCAAAAACGAGTACGGCGTTTGCCCGCCGCCAGCGTCTTTAAACGCATCCCACATGGCAAAAAAGTATAAACATGGATAAAACATCAGCCATCCGATATCGACAATGCGGGCGGCCTCATCCGTACGTCCCAAAAAGCTGAGGCGGATGGCTTCATTGAAATGGGATTGGGTGTTAATCACAAATTCCAACGCAATAAACAAAATTCCTTTTATATACTTTTTGTTCAACAGTTGCCCGAATCCAGGCAAAGCAATGCTCCATAACAATGCTTCGATCGCTTTCACCTTCTCGAACCCTTTACTGAGATAGTATTAGTTGATCGTTGCTTTGTCCGTTGCACCGTCAGATGGAGCTGGAGACAATCGATGGGTGCTTCATGGTCAGTTGCTGGTTAAGCCGATGGGTGCAATTACATTTTTTGCGCCAAAGACTTGTTTTATACTTTTTTGCAATAGGAATGCAGAAAAACTTTCCTATAGAACCAAACGATATGTTAGCTGAAGATAAAAAAATACTTTAAATTTTTCAGAATAATGAATATAATAGTGACGTAAAGGATTTTGACAAATAAATAAAGGGGGAAGCCGTGTGAAGGGGCTAAAATCGATTTTGTTATGGGGCCTGATTTCCGTCCTTGGGGCCGCAGCGTTTGCCATTTTGGCTTTAAGCCGCGGCGAATCGGTCAACGCCATGTGGCTTATCGTCGCCGCCGTCTGCACGTATGCGGTCGCTTATCGGTTTTACAGCCGGTTTATCGCCCGCAAAGTGTTTGGTCTTGATGATAACCGGAAAACGCCAGCGGAAGTGTTCAATGACGGGAAGGACTATGTTCCGACGAACAAATGGGTGCTATTTGGCCATCACTTTGCCGCTATTGCGGGTGCGGGACCGCTTGTCGGACCGATTTTGGCCGCGCAGATGGGCTATCTGCCTGGGACGCTTTGGATTGTGATCGGCGTTGTGCTCGGCGGAGCGGTGCAAGACTTTGTCATTTTGTTCGCTTCGATGCGCCGCAACGGGAAGTCGCTCGGCGAAATGATTAAGGAAGAAATGGGTCCGGTGACGGGCTTTATCGCAGCGCTTGGCATTTTGGGCATTATGATTATTTTATTGGCCGTATTGGCGCTCGTTGTCGTGAAAGCGCTTGTCGGAAGCCCGTGGGGGATGTTTACGATCGCCGCGACGATTCCGATTGCGATTTTGATGGGCATTTACATGCGCTTCATCCGTCCAGGGCGCGTTGCTGAAGCGTCGCTTGGGGGATTTGTGCTGTTGATTTTGTCGATCGTGGTCGGGCAATATGTCGCGGAGCACCCGACGCTCTCGGCGATGTTTACGCTCAAAGGGGAAACGATCGCCATCTTAATGATCATTTATGGCTTTGTCGCTTCGGCGTTGCCGGTATGGCTGTTGTTGGCGCCGCGCGACTATTTGAGCACGTTCTTGAAAATCGGCACGATTGTCGGATTGGCGCTCGGCATTTTCGTTGTGATGCCGGACTTGCAAATGCCGGCAGTGACGAAATTTATCGACGGTACAGGACCGGTCTTCGCCGGCAATTTGTTCCCGTTCTTGTTCATCACGATTGCCTGCGGCGCAGTGTCCGGGTTCCACGCGCTCGTTTCATCCGGCACGACGCCGAAGATGATTGAGCTTGAAAGCCATGCGCGGCCGATCGGCTACGGTGCGATGTTGATGGAGTCGTTCGTCGCGGTTATGGCGATGGTGGCGGCTTGCGTCTTGACGCCAGGGGCGTATTTTGCCATCAACAGCCCGGCGGCAGTGATCGGCACGGATGTCGTTCAGGCGGCCAAAGTCGTGTCGTCGTGGGGATTTACGATCACCCCTGACATGCTGACGGAGCTGGCGAAGGACGTCGGCGAGCAAACGGTGTTGTCGCGCACGGGCGGGGCGCCGACGTTGGCGATCGGGATGGCGCACATTTTATCGAGCGCCATCGGCGGCAAGGCGCTCATGGCGTTCTGGTATCACTTTGCCATCCTGTTCGAAGCGCTGTTCATCTTGACGACGATTGACGCTGGCACGCGCGTCGGCCGCTTTATGATCCAAGATATTATGGGGACGTTCTACAAGCCGCTTGGCAAAACGGATTCGCTTGCCTCGAACTTGATCGCCACGACCCTTTGTGTGTTGGCGTGGGGTTACTTCCTGTACCAAGGCGTCGTCGATCCGCTTGGGGGCATCAACACCCTATGGCCGCTGTTTGGCATCGCCAACCAAATGTTGGCGGGCATCGCCTTGTTGTTTGCGACGACCATTCTATTTAAAATGGGCAAAAAGGCTTATGTTTGGGTGACGCTCGTGCCGACGACATGGCTTTTGGTCGTCACGCTGACGGCGGGGTATCAAAAGCTGTTCCATGAAAACGTTAAAATTGGTTTCTTGTCGCATGCGAAAATGTTCCAAGACAGCTTGAGCCAAGGCAAAATTTTGGCGCCGGCCACGAATGAGGCGCAAATGCGGCAAATTATTATGAACGACTACATTGATGCGACATTGTGTGCGATTTTCATGCTCGTTGTGATTGCGATGTTGATCTCGGCGTTGAACATCTGGATCAAAGTGCTGCAAAACAAACATGTGCCGCTCAAAGAAGCGCCGTACGTGCCGCGCGATGGAGAAGGAGCGAAGCATTATGCCTAAATGGCTGCAAAACGTTTTGGCTTATCGCCGGCAGTTTCTTGACTTGCTTGTCGGCGTGCCGAGTTATGAAAAATATGTTGAGCATATGAAAACCCATCACCCTGGCGAGCCGATTAAGTCGCGGAAAGAGTTTTTCTGCGAGGCGCAAGAGGCGCGCTACAATGCCAAAGGCGGCAAAGTGTCGCGTTGCTGCTAGCGGACGAGAAGGAAGGAGGGGCGCGTTCCCTTCTTCCTTTTTTCTTCTTGTTTATCATCGTGGAGAAACATGTTCGATTGGCGGCATGGCTTTTGTGAAAGACGTTGGAAGCGTAGGATCAACCCTCAAGTAGAGAAAGGAGCTGTACATACGATGCGCATTCTGTTTGTCGGAGCGGGAGCGGTCGGCGGGTATTTCGGCGGCCGTCTTCTTGAAAAAGGGGTGGACGTAACGTTTCTTGTCCGCGAGCGCAGAAAACAGGAACTGGAGAAATACGGGCTTGTCATCCACAGCATCCATGGCGATGCGGTATTGGCGCCGAAATTGCTTGTTGCCGGTGAATCGGCCGAGCCATTTGATCTTGTCGTGTTCTCAAACAAAGCGTACCATTTAGACGGCGCCATCGCCGACGCGAAACCGTATGTTGGAGAGGCGACGATGATTTTGCCGTTGTTAAATGGCATGGCCCATATGGAGGCGTTATGGAAGGCGTTCGGCCGCGAGAATGTCTTAGGCGGGCTTTGCTTTATCGAAACGACGTTAAACGAGAGAGGGGAGATCATCCAAACGAGCCCGGCGCATGAGATGCGTTTCGGCGAATGGCCCGCAGGACGGACTGAACGGGTGAAGGCGCTCGAATCGCTGTTTGCCGGCGCCAATGCCCGTTTTCGCCTAAGCGAACAAATTGCGGCTGATATGTGGAATAAATATTTGTTCATTGCGACGATGTCGGGCGTGACGACGCTGTTCCGCGCCCCGATCGGGCCGATTCGCTCCGGCGAGTACGGGAGCGTCATCATCGACCGGCTGTTTCGCGAAATCAAAACGATCATCCAAGCGCATGGGGCGCCGTTGACCGATGAAATGGCCGAGCGGCAACGCACCCAGCTCGAACAGATCGCCCCAACGATGAAATCGTCCATGCAGCGCGATATGGAAAAAGGACAGCTCATCGAAGCCGACCATTTGCAAGGGTATTTGCTGGCATTGGCGAAACGGCATGGCATCCATGCCCCGATGCTTGAGGCAGTATATCACAATTTAAAAATTTATGAAGCGAGCCGCGCAACCGGTGAGTGACCAGTTGTTCAACCCAGCCGTTTGGCAGGAGCGTGCAGCCCCGCCAAACGGCTGTTTTTTGAGAAAAAGAGAAGTTGTTTACCGCACCAATATCGTGTACAGTTAATAGTGAAAACGTGTGCACAAGGAGGAGGCAACCTTGAAAAAAACATGGTGGAAAGAAGGCGTTGCGTATCAAATTTATCCTCGCAGCTTTATGGATGCCAACGGCGACGGCATCGGTGATCTTCGCGGCATCATCGAAAAACTGGATTATTTGGTGGAGCTTGGGGTCGATATCATCTGGATTTGCCCGATTTACCGATCGCCGAACGCTGATAATGGATATGACATCAGCGACTATTATGCCATTATGGATGAGTTTGGAACGATGGATGACTTCGATGAATTGCTTGCCCAAGCCCATCGGCGCGGGTTGAAAGTCATTTTGGATTTGGTCATCAATCATACGAGCGATGAGCATCCGTGGTTTATCGAATCGCGGTCATCGCGAGACAATCCGAAGCGCGACTGGTACATTTGGCGCGACGGCAAAGACGGGCGCGAACCGAACAACTGGGAAAGCATTTTCGGCGGCTCGGCATGGCAGTATGACGAGCGGACGGGGCAGTACTATTTACATCTTTTCGATGTGAAACAGCCCGATTTGAACTGGGAAAACAGCGAGGTGCGCCAAGCGCTGTATGACATGATCAACTGGTGGCTGGATAAAGGCATCGACGGCTTTCGCATCGACGCGATTTCCCACATTAAGAAAAAGCCGGGTCTTCCCGATTTGCCCAATCCGAAGGGGCTGAAGTACGTGCCGTCATTTGCTGCGCACATGAACCAGCCAGGGATTATGGAGTATTTGCGAGAGTTGAAAGAGCAAACGTTTGCACGATATGACATTATGACGGTCGGCGAGGCGAACGGAGTAACGGTTGATGAGGCCGAACAATGGGTCGGGGAAGAAAACGGCGTGTTTCATATGATTTTTCAGTTCGAGCATTTAGGGCTTTGGAAAAGGAAAGCAGATGGTTCGATCGATGTCCGCCGGCTGAAGCGGACGTTGACGAAATGGCAAAAAGGATTGGAAAATCGTGGGTGGAACGCGCTCTTTTTGGAAAACCACGACTTGCCTCGATCGGTGTCGACATGGGGAAATGACGGCGAGTATTGGGCGGAGAGCGCGAAGGCGCTTGGCGCGCTCTACTTTTTCATGCAAGGGACGCCGTTCATTTACCAAGGGCAAGAGATCGGGATGACGAACGTGCAATTCTCCGACATTCGCGATTACCGCGATGTCGCTGCCTTGCGTCTGTATGAGCTCGAACGGGCGAACGGCCGGACGCATGAGGAAGTGATGAAGATCATTTGGAAAACCGGGCGCGACAACTCGCGCACCCCGATGCAATGGTCTGATGCCCCGAATGCAGGGTTTACGGCTGGCACGCCATGGATCAAGGTGAACGAAAACTATCGTACGATCAATGTCGAGGCCGAGCGGCGCGACCCGAACTCAGTATGGTCGTTTTATCGACAAATGATTCAGCTTCGGAAAGCGAACGAGCTGTTTGTTTACGGAGCGTACGATCTGCTTTTGGAAAATCACCCATCCATTTACGCGTACACAAGAACGCTTGGCCGCGATCGGGCGCTTATCATTGTCAACGTATCCGATCGTCCTTCACTTTACCGCTATGACGGCTTCCGCCTTCAGTCAAGCGATTTGGCGCTTTCGAACTACCCGGTCCGTCCGCATAAAAATGCGACGCGTTTTAAGCTGAAGCCGTACGAGGCGCGCGTATACATCTGGAAAGAATAAGAAGGAATTTGCCTTTCCGTGTGGAATAAATGCATACGGAAGGGAGATGATCAACATGGCAACGGTCGATCCGATTCGCTACCCGATCGGAACGTTTCAAGCGCCGCAGCAGTTTGAGGCTGGGGAGGTGCGAAAGTGGATAGCTGCCATCCGCGGACTGCCGAACGACTTAAGAACCGCTGTTTCCGGCTTGAACGATGAGCAGCTGAACACGCCGTATCGCGACGGCGGCTGGACGGTGGCCCAAGTCGTCCATCATTTGGCTGATGCAAGCATGAATGCGTTTTTGCGCACGAAATGGGGAGTGACGGAAGACGGCCCAACGGTGAAGCCGTTTGCGGAAAGCGAATGGGCGAAAACAGCTGATGCCCGTACATTGTCGATTGAATCGTCGCTTTTGCTGCTTGACGGGCTGCATGCGCGCTGGACGGTGTTGCTTGAATCGATGACGGAGGTGGATTTTCACCGAACCATTCGGCCGGAAGGGGCAGCGGGGGAGATGCCGCTGTATGTATTGACCGCGTTGTATGCATGGCATGGGAAACATCATACCGCACAAATTGTGTCGTTGCGCAAACGAAAAGGATGGTAAAGGCTGCCGATTGTTCGGCGGCTTTTTTCTTCATCCTATTTCGCGCAGGAGACTCCCACTTCAACGACCAAAGGGAGTAAGTGGGAGAGGAATGCGCGTTCCCCCTTTCTTTTGTGTATGATAGAATAAAGGCGTGGAGAAAACCGTTCAATAAAGGCACTCCAATAACGGCTGCTCGATGTATGGAGTTGGTTGCAGGAAACGTTGCAACCGCAAAACATCGAGCGTAGGTCCGTCTGTTGTGTGTGGAAGCCAAGTACTGCCAACAGACACACCGAGAGAATCGGTAACGATGCAGGCATGACCTGCGTCGTTGGGCAGTCGTCAACCTGCCCCCTGATGCAACCCCAAGTCAAGGAAGGAGGACGAAGTCCGTTTGCACTTCTGGGGAGTTGCAAGCCCCCACTTCAAGCGTTAGCTAAGTGGGGGTAGTTGACGCATCATAGAAGGATGGTGCTGCGCAAACAACACCCGGGAACCGCCGGCTGGGCGGGGCTTTTTTGTCGTCATCTTGCCGGGAGAACGGTGAAATCGCATTTTGCTTAAACGGCGGCATAGGATTATGTTATACTAACAAATATTAAGGGACACGAAATACATCGTTCGCAAGGGGGATCGGTATGGGAGCGGAGCAGCAGCCGCTTATGGCAGAACAAAAAGAAAAAATATGGACGAAAGATTTTGTTTTGATTTGTTTGGCCAATTTTTTTGTGTTTCTTGGGTTTCAAATGACGCTGCCGACCCTTCCGCTGTTTGTCGAGCATTTGGGCGGCAATGATCAGCTGATTGGCGTTGTCGTCGGTGTGTTTACGTTTTCGGCGCTCATCGTCCGTCCGTTCGCAGGCCATGCGCTTGAGACGAAAGGGCGCCGGTTTGTGTTTTTATTGGGGCTTCTCATTTTTGTCATTTCTGTCGGTTCCTACAGCTTGATCTCAAGCATTTTCCTTCTCTTTTTGATGCGGGTCGTCCAAGGAATCGGCTGGGGGTTTTCGACAACCGCTTCCGGAACGGTGGCGACGGACATCATTCCAGCGAGTCGCCGCGGGGAAGGAATGGGCTATTACGGGCTGTCTGGGAATATCGCCTTGGCGTTTGGTCCGTCGCTTGGACTTGTGCTTGCCGCTATGATTCCGTTTAGCCATCTGTTTGCCATTTGTGCGGCGCTTGGAGTCGCTTCGGTGCTGTTTGCCGCCGCAATCACGTATAAAAAAGCGGAAGCCGTGCATGGCAAAGGGGCGAACAGATGGGATTTGTATGAAAAAAGCGCTTTGACCCCGTCGTTGCTGTTGTTTTTCTTGACGGTGACGTTCGGCGGCATCGCCTCATTCTTGCCTCTATATACGGCGCAAAAACAGATCGGCGGCCTGCAGCTGTACTTTTTGCTTTACGCGCTTGCCTTGATGGTGACGCGAACGTTCGCTGGCCAGTTGTATGACCGAAAAGGGCATCGGGCCGTCTTTCTCCCTGGTGCGGGGCTTATTTTGCTGGCGATGCTTCTTCTCGCTTGGCTGCCGGGAGAATGGGCGTTGCTTTTGGCGGCGGTGCTGTACGGTTTCGGCTTTGGCATGGTGCAACCGGGGCTGCAGGCGTGGTCCGTCGAGCGGGCGCCTGCCCACCGCAAGGGAATGGCGAACGCGACATTTTTCTCGTTTTTTGATTTAGGGGTCGGCGTCGGGGCGATAGTGTTTGGCCAAATCAGCCATTGGTTCGGCTATCCGAGCATTTATTTAGCTGCTAGCGGTTCGGTGTTCCTTTCGATGCTTGTCTATCTGTCGGTCTTGCATAAAGAACAATCGCTTCGCCCCAGGGAACGAAAAAACGCTTAGGGATAACCCCTAGGCGTTTTTTCTGCCCAGCGGCGCATCGAAACGGCCTTTGAGGGCGGCTCGTCACCGCCGGGAATGCACTTCGTAAATGGCGAATTTTAAGTAGTCGCCTTCTTCCGCGGCAAGGAGTTTCGGGTGGTCGTAGCCGGCGCCGTTCCAATATACTTGGCGCAGCACTTTTTTTGCGTCAAATGCCGCATCAGCGATCATTTCTTGAAATAGGTGCGGGCGGACGTGGTACGAGCAGCTTGATGTGACGAAAAAGCCGCCGTCTTTGACAAGCTTCAATCCGTTTAAGTTAATGTCTTTATAGCCGCGCAGCGCCTTCGGGACGGCATGGGCCGATTTCGCGAATGCCGGCGGGTCGATGATGACGACATCCCACTGTTTGCCGGCGCGCACTGATTCGCGCAAATAGTCGAAGGCGTTGGCGACGACAAATTCAACGTTCGTGAATCCGTTTAACGCGGCGTTCCGTTTCGCCGTTTCGATGGCATGTTCGGAAATATCGACGGCAGTAGCATGTTTTGCCCCATACAGACAAGCGTTTAGCATAAACGAGCCGGTATGGGTGAAGCAGTCGAGCACGGTTGTCTCCGGACCGATGAGCGGACGAAGAGCGGCGCGGTTTTGCCGTTGGTCGAAGAAAAAGCCTGTTTTTTGTCCGTTTTCAATATCGACGATGTATTTCACGCCGTTTTCCTCGATTTCGATTTCCGTTTCCGCTTCCCCGTACCAAAAGCCTTTTTCTTGTTTGAGACCCTCAAGCTCCCGAACGGACACATCGTTGCGCAAATAAATGGCCCTTGGGGCAAACACGTCAAGCAAGCCGCGCAAAATCCAGTCTTTCCGCCTTTCCATGCCGAGCGCCAAAATTTGCACAACAAGCACATCTTCATATTTGTCGACGATCAATCCGGGCAAAAAGTCGGCTTCGCCATAGACGGCGCGGCAGGAGCGAACGCCGGGAATCATCCGTTCACGGTACGCCCACGCCTGACGGATGCGGTCGATGAAAAAGCGCTCATCGAGTTCATCGTTTGGGTTTTGCGTCAAGACGCGGACGATGATTTGCGAAGCGGGGTTGATATATCCTTTCGCCAGCCAATACCCTTGATGATTGTAAACGTCAACGAAGTCGCCCGGCGCAGCATCGCCTTCGATGCGGTCAACTTCACTTTGAAAAATCCATGGATGCCCTTGCTCAAGCCGTTTTTTCCGTTCTCTTTTCAGGATGACCTTCGCCATCGTTTCCACTCCCATTCCGTCGTCAATTGCTGCGTTTCCATCATAGCGGATTGCAACGCATAGCGCAACGTCGGAGAAAAAAAGATTGACAATCGTTCGTGCCATGGTATGATTAAGTGTAAAGAAAACTGAAAATTGCACCATCATCCACTAGGGGGGCCTTTAGAAAGGCTGAGATCAAAGTGTGCCTTTGAGACCCTTAGCACCTGATCTGGGTAATGCCAGCGTAGGGAAGTGGAGGAGCAGCACAGCAAGGCTAGGCTTTGCCTTGCCAACGTCGCATGCCCACGCCGCTTTCTTTACGCCAATCGGCAAAGGAAGCGGCGTTTTTATTTTGCCAAAAAGGGGGAAAACGAATGTCATTTGCCAAACAATTGCGCCAAGCGGCCGATCCGATCTGGCAGGCGAGTTTCCGCCATCCGTTTGTTCAGGAGCTTGGCCAAGGGACGCTTGCGCGCGAGAAGTTTCGCTATTACGTGATGCAAGATGCCTATTATTTGCGCCATTTTGCCCGCGTGCAGGCGATCGGGGCGGCGAAATCGCCGGATTTGGCGACGACAGCCCGGTTGGCGCACCATGCACAAAGCACGTGCGAAGCCGAGCTGTCTCTGCATGAAACGTTCGCCGAGCTCTTGGGCATTACAGAAGAGGAAAGGGCGGCGTTCATTCCGGCGCCGACGGCGTACGCCTATACGTCGCACATGTACCGCGCGGCGTACGAAGGGCATCTCGGTGATGTTATCGCCGCCATTTTGCCGTGCTACTGGCTGTATTACGAAATTGGCGAGCGCTTGAAAACGTGCCGCCCGAACGATCCGATTTATGAAAAATGGATCGGCACCTACAGTTCGGACTGGTTCCGCTCGCTTGTGGAAGAGCAAATCGCGCGGCTTGACGACATCGCTGACGAGGTCACCGAAGAGGATCGCCATCGGATGAAGCGGCATTTCCTCATCAGCAGCGAATATGAGTACGAGTTTTGGGAGATGGCGTATCGGCTTGAGCAGTGGCCGTCGGCTGAATTGGCGGCGAGCCGTTGACGTGAGACAAGGAGGAGAACAGGATGGAAGTGAAGACAAAAGGGTTAAGATTGGTGGATATTTTAACGACGATCGTCATTGCGATTGTGTTTGGCGTTATTTACAAATTATGGGGACCGCTATATAGCGCGGTGGGAGCAGTAGGGTTTCATCTCGATCAATTCATTTACGGCATGTGGTTTATCGCCTCCTCGCTCGCTTATTTGCTCATTCGCAAGCCAGGGGTGGCGTTGCTCGCGGAGATTGCGGCTTCGTCCGGCGAGCTGATCATGGGATCGCAATGGGGGCTTGAAGTGCTCATTTACGGGGTCGTTCAAGGGCTGTTGGCCGAGCTCGTCTTTGCCGCCTTCCGCTATCGGCGCTTTGATACGTTCGTTGTATCGCTCGGCGCGGTCGGGGCGACGATTGGCTCGCTCATCATGGACTTTTACAAAGGCTATATTGAGGCGCTCGCCCCATGGAATATGGCGCTCTTTTTGCTGGCGCGTTTTATCGGCGCCATCCTCATCTCCGGCGTGCTTGCTGTTTCATTGGCGAAAGCGCTCGAAAAAACCGGAGTGACGCAAATGTGGCGGCCGGCCTCGAAAGACGATTACGATGCATTGAACCGGTAAGGCGGCGAATGGCGATGAAACAAGCAATTGCGATTGATCGGCTGCGCCTGAAATTTCCCGGGAGCGACGGGCTGCTGTTTCGCGACTTGTCGCTTTCGATTGCCGAGGGGGAGAAAGTGCTCCTCCTTGGTCCGTCCGGATGCGGCAAGTCGACATTATTGCAAGTGATGGCTGGCATCATTCCCCGCTCGATCGATGTGCCGATGAAAGCGGAGCGCCTTAAGCGGCCGGAACGGTGGGGCTATGTTTTCCAAGATCCTGATGCTCAATTTTGCATGCCGTATGCGGACGAGGAAATCGCTTTTGCCCTCGAAAATCGAAGCGTGCCGCGCCACGAGATGCCCGTCCGCATCCGTGCCCTGCTGAACCAAGTCGGTTTGGAGATCGCTCCGCATACGGATATTCATACGCTTTCCGGTGGAATGAAGCAGCGATTGGCTCTTGCTTCGGTGCTGGCGCTTGAGCCGGATGTCTTGTTTTTGGATGAGCCGACGGCGCTGCTTGATGAAGAAGGGACGAAGGCGGTATGGCAAACGGTGAAGCAGGTGGGCCGCGGCAAAACGGTCATCATCGTCGAGCATAAAATTGACCATGTGCTCGACTTTGTGGATCGCATTGTCTTGTTCGGCCGCGATGGGCGCATCATCGCCGACGGCGAGGCGAAGGCGGTGTTTTCCGACTATAAAGACGTCATTGCCGCTGAAGGGATTTGGTATCCAGGCGTCTGGGATGACTATGACCGGACGGCAAGGCGGCGAAATCGCCATCGAGGCGAGGAGCTTCTTCGCCTCGCCCGTTTTCGCGGGTTCCGCGGCCGGGAGGCGAAAATCTATGTTCCTGAAGCAACGGTGCACGCCGGCGAATGGATTGCCGTCACCGGAAAAAACGGCGCCGGTAAAAGCACGTTGCTGCACGCGCTTATGCAACTCATCCGCACGGACGGAGAGTATATGCTGCTAGGCGCCGACATCAAGCGGCAACACCCGCTTTACCGCCATATTGCGTTTGTTTTCCAAAATCCGGAATGGCAATTTGTCGCCCATTCCGTTCGCGAAGAGCTCGCCTACTCGCTTCGGCTTGAGGGGCGGCCGAAAGAGGAAATTGAGGGAATCGTCGACCGTCTGTTGCGTGAATTTGACCTTGTTGAGCAGCAAGACCAGCACCCGTACCAACTGTCGGTCGGACAAAAGCGGCGGTTGAGCGTCGCCGCTTCGATCGTCGCCGGCCAGCGCCTCTTTTTGCTTGATGAGCCGACATTTGGGCAAGATGCAAAAAATACGTTCGCGTTGCTCGAAATGCTTGAAGCATACCGTGAACAAGGGGCGGCGATCATGATGGTTACACATGACGAACAAATCGTCCGCCGCTTTGCGACGAGACAGTGGGTGATTGAAGATGGGGCGCTCGTTCGGGACGAACGGCTTGACATCCGAGAGCCGGTGTTGGCGGAAGGTGGGGCAGGGTGATGAAATGGGAGGTTCGCTGCCGCGAGACATGGCTTCATGAGACGAACCCGAGTTTGAAGCTCATTGTGCTTGTCGTGCTCTTTTTCGCTGTCTTGTTCATTCATAACCCGAACGTGCTGATTAACGTTTCGCTCGCTCTCTTCGTTTTGTTTTGCTTTGGCACCGGCTATCCGGCGAATGTGTTGTTTTGGCTGTTTTTGCCGTTTTTCCTCGTGTTTGTTTCGACGGCTTCATCGATGATGATGTTTGGCGAGGGAACGACGACATGGGTTCGCTGGGGGCTCATCCATGTTACAGCGGAAAGTTTTTGGCGCGGGGTGCACATCGGGTTTCGCGCTTTGGCGCTTGGGCTTCTCGGATTGATTTTTTCGCTGACGACCCGGCCGGTTCCGTTGTTTTATTCGCTCATGCAGCAGTTGAGACTGAAGCCAAAGTATGCGTACAGTTTTTTGGCGGCCGTTCGCCTATTGCCGATTATGCTTGAAGAGTTTCAGGCGATCCGCTATGCGTTAACAGTGCGCGGCGTGCCGAATAAGGGCGTCCTCAGCAAAGTGAAGCGCTACGCCATTCCGCTGTTGTCGCAAAGCATCCGCCGCGCCCAGCGCATCGCCGTGGCGATGGAAGCGAAACAATTTTCCGGCAGCGGGCGGCGCACGTTTTATTATGAAATCGGGTTCGGCAAATATGATATTTGGCTTGTCGCCTTGTTTGCCGCTTTGATGTTCGCCGCCTACTATGTCGGTGTTCATTATCCGTATATTTCTATAAGCGATGTACGGTAGAAAGAAAGGGATGGCGATGGGGGTTCTCCATTTCGTTTCCACCGGGCGTCAGACGGTTGACGAATTTGCCGCGATTTGTGCGCACACCCATCCGTATGCCGACCTGATTCATATTCGCGAAAAAGGGAAGACGGCGCGTGAAGTGGCGGCGTTTGTCGCGGCACTGCTTCGCGTCGGGGTGCCGCTGCAAAAAATCATCGTCAATGACCGGGTTGATGTCGCCGCTGTCTACGGTGTCAAAGGTGTGCAGCTTGCTTATCACAGCCTGCCGGTGCGCGCCGTCCGCCGCTCGTTTCCGGACTTGACGGTTGGTTGCTCGGTGCACGGGTCGGAGGAGGCGAAACAGGCCGAACAGGATGGCGCTCACTTTTGTTTGTATGGCCATATTTTTCCGACGGACAGCAAGCCCGGTTTGCCGCCGCGCGGTCTGGACTCGCTTGCGGAAATCGCGGCCGCCGTGTCCATTCCAGTCATCGCCATTGGCGGCATTCACGCCGGCAACGCTCGTCGGGTGCTGGAAGCGGGCGCAGCCGGGGTGGCAGTATTGTCGGCTGTTTTTTTCGCTGCTGACCCCGTTGCTGAGGCTAAACGGCTGGCAGACATCGTGAAAGGGAGGGGATAGGGGATGACGCATCGGTATGACGTCGCGATCGTCGGCGGCGGGGTGATTGGGGCGGCCATCGGTTTTGAGCTCGCCAAGCGGCGGCATCGCGTCGCCATTTTTGAAAAAGGAACGATGGGAAGCGGGGCGTCAAGCGCGGCAGCCGGCATGCTTGGGGCGCAATCCGAGTTTTCGACGTCAAGCCCGCTTGTGCCGCTTGCCTTGCAAAGCCGAGCTCTCATGCCGGCCTTGGCTGAAGAGCTGAGGGAGAGGACCGGCATCGATATCGGCCTTGTCGAAAAAGGATTGATCAAACTAGCGACAACGGAAGAGGAAGCAGACGATCTCTATCGCCATTATACATTTTGGCGGGGCATAGGCGAACCGGTGCAGTGGCTCACGAAAGGGGAGGCGCTTGAAATGGAGCCGCGTCTTGCGGCGGAAGCGCTTGCCGGCGCGATGTACATCCCTGGCGATGGGCAAGTGAGCGCTCCGGATTTGGCCGCCGCTCTTGCCTATGCCGCCGCCTCCGCCGGCGCTTGTCTGTACGAGTATACGGAAGTGTTCGACATCCGTTCCGACAGCAGTGGGCATGTGTTAGACACAACAGGCGGGACGTTTGCCGCCGAGGCGGTCGTCATCGCTTCCGGCGCTTGGGCGGCGCGGCTCGGCGCGCGGGTCGGGCTTTCGCTTTCCGTTTATCCGGTCAAAGGAGAATGCGTCATGGTGCGCGCCCCGGTTCCGTTGTTGCAAACGACTGTATTTGCGAAAAACGGCTGCTACATCGTTCCGAAATCAGGAAACCGGCTGCTCATCGGAGCGACGTCCACGCCCGGCACGTTCGATCGACGTGTATCGGCCGGTGGGGTGATGAACTTGCTTCACCGCGCCGCCCACCTTGTTCCGGACATCGAACAGGCGGAATGGGTGGCATCATGGAGCGGCATTCGGCCGCAGACCGAAGACGGCTTGCCTTATCTAGGCGAGCATCCGGAGCGGCGCGGCTTATTCGTCGCTGCCGGACATTACCGGAACGGCATTTTGCTCAGCCCATTGACCGGTCTGCTTGTCGCCGACTTAGTGGAGCGGAAAGAGACGGCGTTTGATCTTGCGCCATTTTCGTTGACACGCCATATCGGAAAGGTGGGGGTGGAATGACGTTAGTGATTAACGGGGAGACGGTCGCCGTGCCCGACGAGGTGAAAACGGTGGGCGATTTGCTTGCCCATTTCCGGCTTGAGAACAAGCTTTGCATCGTCGAAGTCAATGTCCGCATCATCCAAAAACATGAGTATGGGACGACGGTGCTATGCGATGGTGATCGCGTGGAAATCGTTCATTTTGTAGGAGGCGGTTGATGATGTTGAAAATTGGCCCATATGAATTTTCTTCGCGGCTGTTGCTCGGCACGGGCAAATATCCGAGCTTGGACGTGCAAAAAGAAGCGGTGGAAGCATCAGGGGCGGAAATTTTAACGTTCGCCGTCCGGCGGATGAACATCTTTTCCCCGGAGCAGCCGAACTTTTTAGAGCAGCTCGATTTAAGCAAATATAAGCTTTTGCCGAACACCGCCGGGGCGAAAACGGCCGAAGAAGCGGTGCGCATCGCCCGACTCGCCAAGGCATCCGGATTGTGTGATATGATAAAAGTAGAAGTGATCGGCTGCGACAAAACGCTCCTCCCAGACCCGATCGAGACGTTGAAAGCGGCGGAAATGCTGCTTGAGGAAGGGTTTATCGTGTTGCCGTACACATCCGATGATGTCGTGCTGGCGAAGCGGCTAGAGGAGCTTGGCTGCCATGCGATCATGCCGGGCGCCTCGCCGATCGGGTCTGGGCAAGGCATCATCAATCCGCTCAATTTGAGCTTTATCATTGAGCAGGCGAACGTGCCGGTCATTGTCGACGCCGGCATCGGTGGACCGGCGGACGCGGCGCTGGCGATGGAGCTTGGCGCGGATGGGGTGCTCTTGAACACCGCTGTTTCCGGCGCGGCCGATCCAGTGAAAATGGCGAAAGCGATGAAGCTGGCGGTGGAAGCGGGCCGGCTCGGCTATGAAGCCGGACGCATCCCGAAAAAACGGTACGCGTCAGCGAGCAGTCCAACGGAAGGAATGAGTGTTGTTTGAACGAACGGTATTCCCGGCAGCAACTATTTGCACCGATTGGCGAGGAAGGGCAAAAGAAAATACGGGGAAAGCATGTCGTGTTAGTCGGCGCCGGAGCGCTCGGCACAGGCAACGCCGAAGCGCTCGTTCGCGCCGGCATCGGCAAATTGACAATCATTGACCGCGATTACGTCGAATGGAGCAATTTGCAACGCCAGCAACTGTACAGCGAAGCGGATGCGAAGGAGCGGCTGCCAAAGGCGATCGCCGCCAAACGGCGCCTTGAACAAATCAACAGCGAGGTTGAGATCGAGGCCATTGTCGGCGACGCCGGCCCAGAAGAATTGGAAACGATCGCCCTCAAGCAACGCCCTGACTTATGGATCGATGCGACAGATAATTTTGATACGCGCCTTGTCATCAATGACGTTGCCTACAAGTACAACATTCCGTGGATTTATGGCGCTTGTGTCGGCAGTTACGGTTTAAGCTGCGCCTTCATTCCGAACCGCACGCCTTGTTTGTATTGCTTGCTTGAAACGGTGCCGCAAGGGGGATTGACGTGCGATACGGCCGGCATTATCAGCCCAGCGGTGCAAATGGTTGTCAGCTATCAGATGGCTGAGGCGTTAAAAATTTTAGTGGAGGACTGGTCGGCGCTCCGCGGCAAGCTCGTTTCGTTTGACCTTTGGACGAACGAATACGCCTCCATTCGCATTGACGGGGTGAAAAAGGACGGTTGCCCGACGTGCGGACGTCATCCATCTTATCCGTTTCTTTCCTATGAACAACGGACGAAGACTGCCGTCTTGTGCGGGCGCGATTCTGTGCAAATCCGTCCGCCTGCCCCGCGCCAGTACGACTTGAATGAATTGGCGGAGCTGTTTCGCCGCCAAGGGCTTCAAGCGGAAGCGAACCCGTATCTTGTCTCCGTTTCGCTCGGCGACAAGCGATTGGTTGTCTTTCGCGACGGCCGTGCGCTTGTGCACGGCACGAAAGACGTGCAGGAGGCAAAGGCGATCTATTACCGCTATTTAGGTTGAAACGAGGGAAAATGAAATAAGGGCGTCCATTGATGGGAGGACGCCCTTGTTTTGTTCATCAAACTGTCAAAAAGACACCCTTCTCCTCCCTGCTTTTCCCGCCGGCAATATGGTACGATGAAAGAGGGGAAGAAAAGGGAGGGGAAGACGAATGGCCGAGTGGTCGGTGACATTCAACATTGCCTCATTGCTTGTTCTTGTGTATTTGATTGGTTCCTGTTGGCTTGAATCATGATGCGCCTCGGTTCATCCGGCGCATTTTTCTTTTTGGTTGTCTGGATTTATATGGAAGGACAACTCGCCAGCTATAGTCAGTTGGCGAAAAATTTGTTATATTTAAGATAGGAAGAGCGAAAACGGCTGCTGCCGGTCGCATCGCTTTGTTTCCGCTTAGCGCGGCAAGTGTGGCTTTTACAGATTCGCGAACGAGAAAGCCCACGCTCTTTAGGCGTGGGATGAAAGTGAGCCGTTTTCTTCATATGGAAATGGCATCCTGTCATTGCTGCAAGGAGGTGAATCCATGCCGACGATCACACTAAGGCTGGAACTGCACAAGCCGACGAAAACCAAACAAGACATGTATGAACGGATGACAAAAGTGAATACCGCGTTTGCGAATTGGCTGTTGAATCATCCCGAGCTGAATCAAGCAACGAGCAAACTATTTAAAGAGTTTTCGTCGCAGCGGTTTCCTTCCGCCGTCGTCAATCAGACGATTCGAGAAGTGAAGTCCCAAAAGAAAAACCAGAAAACACATAATTTTCAAACATTATGGTGTTGCTTTAACAATCAAAACGTAAAGGTGGAAAAGAAAGGAGCGTTGTACACGGTTTCCTTCCCCACACTGGAGAAGCGAATTGGCGTGCCAGTGGTTGCGCGCCCCTACCAAGAAGCGTGGCTGAATCGGCTGCTGGACGGAACCGTCAAACAAGGGGCCGCCAAGCTCTACAAAAAGAGAAAGAAATGGTACTTGGCTGTTGCGGTCACATTTGAAGTGGAACCGCGACACGAAACAAAGGTGATGGGAGTTGATTTAGGGCTTCGCTATATCGCCGTGGCCAGCGTGGGAACGAAATCGTGGTTTTTCAAAGGGAACCAATGCGCCTTTGTGCGCCGACGATATGCGGCTTTGCGGCGAACGTTGGGCAAAGCCAAGAAGCTCCAGATGATTCGCAAAATCGGCCGCAAAGAGTCCCGCTGGATGAAGGATCAAAATCACAAAATCAGCCGTCAAATCGTGAATGTTGCGCTCGCCAACGGTGTTGGCGTGATTCGGATGGAAGATTTGACAGGCATTCGGAAACGGGCAACATCGGCTAAAGAAGCAGGACGAAGCCTTCATTCTTGGGCATTTCACCAACTACAAACGATGATTGCCTATAAAGCCGAAATGGCAGGCATTCGGGTGGAGTGGGTGAATCCAACTTATACGAGCCAAACGTGTAAATGTGGACATCGAGAGAAAGCGAACCGAAACGGCATCTGCTTCCGATGCCAAAGGTGTGGATACACTCTCCACGCCGACTTGAATGGCGCCATCAACATCGCCAAAGCGATTTCGGGCTTCGCCTCCTAACCTAGCGCACTGGTCACAGGTGCGCCGCCCATGGGGGTACATCCTAACCCGATGGGACGGGGTGATGACACACCCCTAAACTTGGGCGTTGTCCGAACCAGAAATGGAGGAGGACGCGAACGACCCAAGAATCCCACGGCTTTAGCCGTGTGGAGTGTCAAAAGCATGATTCGGCGGAAAAATGGATATGAATAACATAGTCACCATCCATAGGAGTGTGAAGATTCATTGGAAGAGTGGCCGTTAAGGTTGTTCGGGTGGTTTTTCCTCTCCCTGCTCGCCAATGCACTGTTCGCTTCAGCAGAAGCCGCGTTTTCTTCGGCAAGCAAGGCACGGTTGCGGCATTATGCGGAAGAGCATCTGCACAATAAGCGTCTCCAAGCGGTGATCGGTCAGCTTGACCGCGTGTTGTTGGCGCTTGCTGTGGCCAACCGCCTCACCAGCGTCGTGACGGTCGTGCTCTTTACGGACATTGCCGTTTCGTTGCTTGGGGAACAGATGGGCTTGTTTGCCACGCTGGCGGTGATGACCGTATTATTTGTCGTCTTCGGTGAAATTTTGCCAAAATCGATGGCGAAAGAGCATGCGGAGCAGCTCGCCATCCGATACGCCGGCCTTGCCTATGGGCTGATGAAGTTGATGACGCCGGTTACGGCGTCGCTCCAAGCCTTAAAAGATCGAATCGCCAAGAGGTTCGCCAATGGGGTGGCTGTGCCGGCTGTGACGGAGGAAGATATTAAAGTGATGGTTGAGCTGAGTGAAGAAGAAGGGGTCATCGACAACAAAGAAAAAGAATTGATCCAACGTTCGCTCGATTTTGATGAAATTTTGGTCGGAGAAATTTTCACGCCGCGTGCTGATATGGTGGCGGTGGAAGTGAACCAGCCGATTGAAGAGATTCGCGACGTGTTTTTGGAAGAGAAATATTCCCGCATCCCGGTCTATGAAGGGGATATTGACAACGTGATCGGCATTTTGTCGGAAAGCGACTTTTTCAGCGAGCTTGTGCAAAAGCGGGAGGTGCGCATCCGCGATTTGTTGCGCCAGCCGTTGTTCGTTGTCGAGTCCATGAAAGTGTCGGATCTTCTGCCGGAGCTGCAAAAAAGCAAAGTGCATATGGCGATCGTCGTCGACGAGTTTGGCGGCACCGCTGGACTCATTACGCTCGAAGATATTCTCGAGCAAATTGTCGGCGAAATATGGGATGAGCATGATGAAGCGGTGAAAACGGTGCGCCAAATCGACGAGCACAGCTTCGAGTTCAGCGCCGAACTGCCGCTGGATGAATTTTGCGAAGTGATGAACATCGACGTGCCAAGGAGCGAATCGCATACGTTGGGTGGTTGGATTTTTGAGATGTTTGAGCGTATTCCAGCAGTCGGCGAAACGTTGCAATATGGATCGCTGACGTTCACCGTCCGCCAAGTCGACAATCGGCGCATTCGCAAAGTGCTTGTCTCATTGAGCCAACCGCTTGCCGAGCAGGCGGGAGGCGCCTGATTCGCTCCCCGTTCCCATATGAAAGCGCCCCGGGCTGACTGCCCGGGGCGTTTGCCATCTATATGAAGTTGTTCGTTAAGGCGGTTATTGAATGTTTCCGAATTGGCCCCCAAGTTGTTGCTGAGCCATGGCGACAAGACGTTTCGTAATTTCGCCGCCGACCGAACCGTTCGCGCGAGAAGTCGTGTCAGCGCCGAGGTTCACACCAAATTCTTGGGCGATTTCGTACTTCATTTGATCAATGGCTTGTTGAGCACCAGCGACTAACAGTTGGTTGTTGTTATTGTTGCGTGCCATCGTTGATCATCTCCTCTTAAAAATTTTTGATGGTTGGGGTGGTTGGATTTGCACCAACACTTCACGCTGCAAGGCGTGTGCCAAGCTTGGCTGAACCCACCGGCCCACCCGCCTTTGGCTTCGCCAGCGTCCCTGTTGCAACGGATGGGTGATTTCGCTGGCGGTACTCATAGTTTGGGACGTTTTTTGCCTGTTATGCATGGTGAGAATATGGGAATTTTTAACGTTTTACCGCCGTCACCATTAGGGAATATGTAAAGATAAGGAACATCTTAGAGGAGGAAGCAGCATGAATGTATGCCCGCTGTGCAACGGGTTGCGCCGGGTGACGGTGTATTGCAGCTACTGCCGGCAACCAATGGAAGATCATGGGAAAGTTACAGATTATTTCGATGACTACAGCCCGTACATGGATGCGGACGTCATGAAGCTTGTCGACGGCTATTTGCGCACGTATACGAATCATGAATGTGTTCATTTGTTTTACTGTCCGACTTGCCATGAGGAGGAAGTGCGTTTTATCAAGGAATAAGGCTGTTGATGGAGTGGAAAGGAAAGGCGTTCCGTTTTTTCGGAACGCCTTCGAATGAATCTATATGAACAACAATGGGGGGTTACTTTTCATCCGCCGCCCGGATGCGCCGTTCCGTTTCAACGTCAAAGAAATGCGCTTTGTTCATATCAAGCGCCAGGTCAATCCGGTGGCCCGGCTTGATTTCCGTGCGGGCGTCGATGCGAGCGACCAATTCTTGGTTGTCGATGCTAAAATAGATCATCGATTCAGCGCCAAGCAGCTCGGCGACTTCGACGAGAGCGGTAACTTTCGTCGCCGGAGATGCTTCAAGGAAGAGCGGTTCGTCGTGAATGTCTTCCGGACGAATGCCTAAAATCACTTCCTTGCCGACATACCCTTGCTCACGCAACACTTTCATTTTTCCTTCCGGAATGCCAAACGATGTTTGGCCGACGACAAACTTGCCGTCTTGCAGCGTTCCACGAAGGAAGTTCATGGCCGGTGAACCGATAAAGCCGCCGACAAAAATGTTTTCCGGTTTTTCGTATACCTCGCGCGGCGTCCCGACTTGCTGGATGACGCCGTCTTTCATGACGACAAGACGGGTGGCCATTGTCATGGCTTCCGTTTGGTCGTGGGTGACGTAAATGGTCGTCGTTTCCAAGCGCTGATGGAGCTTCGCGATCTCTGAGCGCATTTGCACCCGCAGTTTCGCATCCAAGTTCGAGAGCGGCTCGTCCATTAAAAACACTTTTGCATCGCGGACGATGGCCCGTCCCAATGCCACGCGCTGCCGCTGCCCGCCGGAGAGCGCTTTCGGTTTGCGGTCCAAATATTGCTCGAGCCCAAGAATGCGCGCCGCCTCGCGGACGCGTTTGTCAATTTCCGCTTTCGGGAATTTGCGCAGTTTTAAACCGAACGCCATGTTGTCATAGACGCTCATATGTGGATACAGAGCGTAGTTTTGGAACACCATGGCGATGTCGCGGTCTTTCGGCGGCACATCGTTCATTCGTTTGCCGTCGATGTAAAGATCGCCTTTGGAAATTTCCTCAAGGCCGGCGATCATCCGCAACGTGGTGGATTTGCCGCAGCCGGACGGGCCGACAAATACGATAAACTCTTTGTCTTGAATATGTAAATTGAAGTCTTTGACGGCGACCACATTGTTGTCGTAAATTTTGTAAATATGATCAAGAATGAGTTCTGCCATAACCATCCTCCTCATCGCCGAAATCGTTTTCTTGCCATTAGTGTATAGAAAAATAGGAACATTCGTAAATGGACGAGGTGCACAAAAAATGCCGCCGATTTTCGGCGACATGACAAAAAAGCGGGGGATTACGAACGGCGCCGGTGCAAGATAGCCAAATAGACGGCTGCCGCCCCTTTGAACCGTTTGATGTCAACACCAGTTTGCTCCGTCCATTTATCGATTCGATATTGCAAACTATTGCGGTGCATATACAGCTTTTTCGCTGCCATCGAGACGTTTAAGTTGCATTGCAAAAACGTCTCCATCGCCCGCACTTCCTCCTCGTCGAATCCGTCAAGAAACGAGAGGGTCCGGCGGGCTTTCTCACTGACTGCTCCTTCTTCAAAGAGCGGAAGCGGAATGACGTCTTCCCATTCGTACACCGTTCGTTTCGGCCAAAAGCGCCGAGCGGCGGAAAAACACTCTTTTTCAAGGAGAAACGATTCATATAGCCGTTCATCGACGGAGCGGATTGGGCCGATCAATAAATGAATGGCAGTATAAAAATCAGCGGCGAGCGCCTCAGCCATGTCCGCTAACGAAGGCGGCTCCGTCGTCCGCTTTTGTTTCGCTTCGACGATCAGCCCGCGCCGATCTTGTTCCCAGACGATGGCAACCGGGGAGGAAAATAAGCCGCGAACAGCGTCAGCAAACTCCTCTTTGTTGGCGATCGGCCGGCTGGCTGTAAAATGAATGAACCGGCAATACGGAGCAGCGAGCCGAGCGAGCGCGGCTGGGTCGCCGGTTGCCATCCATCGTTTCCATGCCCGCTCCTCTTCGCTTTCCGGTTCGCGTCGGCGCTCGGCGGGGGTGAAAAAAAGCGCCAGCAATCGCCGCTCCTGCTCTGTCAATCGATGCTTGGCGATGCCGATCTCATCGCCATCGGCGGTATAAAACCATTCGTAATCTTCGGGGTGTTCCGGCTGACCGTTGATGACGATGTCCCCTTCATAAAGCGATTCGAGCTCTTTTAGCATCGCGGCGCACCACTTTCCGTCAAGGATGATGTCACGCCGAAGAGGAATCGGCGTTGTTTTCATTATACCAAATCTCCGCGAATGGAAAGAAAGACAATGGATGAAAGGAGTCAGTCAAGACTTTGTGGAGAACATTTTTTCGGTTCACTACGGGTGTTGTCAATCACTAGTTAGCGAACCATTTTCAGGAATTGATATCGTAAGCGCTTTCGGACTCTCATCCCTCATCTTGAGGCGATGATACGATATTCCATTTTTTTACACCCAACCACCATCCCGGAG
>NZ_JBREBQ010000038.1:0-24453 GCF_052906625.1 Geobacillus sp. CCR
AAATGCTTGCCTAGTGGCTATGGCGGAGGGGAAACACCCGTTCCCATCCCGAACACGGAAGTTAAGCCCTCCAGCGCCGATGGTAGTTGGGGCCAGCGCCCCTGCAAGAGTAGGTCGCTGCTAGGCAGGCAAAAAAATGAGGGAGCTGAATGGTTCTCTCATTATTTTTGCCTAATGGGAAATGAGTCATTTTGAATGACGCCATTTTCAATCCTCTCCCCCAAAATGTAAAGCGTGATCATCGTTTCCTAGACCCCCTTTTTCATAAAAGCGATAGGAAACGGAAACTCGCGTAAGGGTGTCCTGTACGGCATGGACACCCTCTTTTTTTACTTTTTTTGGAAAGGCAGGTATCTTCTTTTTTTGCACTCGTGGGGAGATTATTCGCTTTTTTTGATGACAATTTTCTTTTTCGGCTCGTCAGGGATAAGTCGATGCAGGTGGATGAACAACAGGCCGTTATGGTATGTTGCTTCGATGCGGTCCTCTTTGACGGCGAACGGCAGTGGGATTGTTTTTTGGAATTGGCCTTGGAAAAGGCCTTCTTCTACTAGCTCAAACCCTTTGAAGTTTAGATTAATGGTTGCCTTCACTTCCAACGTTTTGTATGATACATACACTTCTGCATCTTCGATTTTTTCGAGCCCCGGGAGGCTGATGACAACGAGTAGCTCGTTGTCTTTTTTGTAAATGTTCATGCCGGATGATGGTTTGTTTGAGTTTGATGACGGCAGCAACGGCTGGATGCTTCCCCAAAAATCATTTTGGAAAAATTGCTGCCAATGTTTTGTCCAATCGGAAAACGGCATAAATGGATTTTCGTTGGTCATAACGTCTCCCTCCTCCGCTCCTTCATCATATGCCGTCTTCTTCGTTTGGTGATTCAAAAAACACGAACATTTGCTTTGGTGAAATACTAAATGTTCGATTTTTTCCTTGACACGCCGAAAAAAAACCTGCTACTATAAAGGTAACTTCATAGTGTATGAGAAGATCCCTCATATAATTTTGGGAATATGGCCCAAAAGTTTCTACCCAATCACCGTAAATGATTGGACTATGAGGGAAAGGATCGGTTTTGGCTTTTTTTCGATCAGCAACTGTCAAAGCCCAGAACGATGCTTTCCCTCGTTTATGAACGGGAACGCATGTTCTGGGTTTTGTTGTGCTAGCAAAAGGAGTGAAACGGTATGAGCCCGCTCGTTGGGGTGATCATGGGAAGCCATTCGGATTGGGAAACGATGAAACATGCTTGCGCCATTTTGGCGGAATTGGGTGTTCCGTTTGAGAAAAAAGTCGTATCGGCGCACCGGACGCCGGATGAGATGTTTCGGTATGCGGAGACAGCCGAGGAGCGCGGCATCCGCGTGATCATTGCCGGCGCTGGCGGAGCGGCTCACTTGCCGGGGATGATCGCGGCGAAAACGACGCTGCCGGTGATTGGGGTGCCCGTGCAGTCAAAAGCATTGAATGGACTTGATTCGTTATTGTCGATTGTGCAAATGCCAGGCGGGGTGCCGGTGGCGACGGTGGCGATCGGCAAGGCGGGGGCGACCAACGCCGGACTGCTCGCCGCATCGATTCTTGGACTGCTTGAGCCACGCTATATGGAGGCGCTCAAAGCGCGGCGGGAAGCGATTCGCAAACAAATCGTAGAAAGCAGTGATCAATTTGACTAAGCAACGGATCGTTCCTGGGCAGACGATCGGCATCATCGGCGGGGGGCAGCTCGGGCGGATGATGGCTTTGGCGGCGCGCGAGATGGGTTTTCGCATCGCCGTGCTCGACCCAACGCCTGACTCCCCGTGCGGGCAAGTGGCCGATGTGGAGATTACGGCGCCTTATCATGATTTGGACGCCATCGCTGAACTGGCCCGCGTGAGCGATGTCATTACGTACGAATTTGAAAATATCGATGCGCGAGCGCTTGAGTGGCTGGAGGCAAACGCCTATGTCCCGCAAGGAAGCCGACTGCTTGCGGTGACGCAAGACCGGGCGCTGGAGAAAGCGGCGATCGTTGATGCCAGCTTGCCGGTGGCGCCCTATGTCGAAGTGAATGGAGCGGAGGAACTTGAACAGGCCGTTCAGACGATCGGTTTCCCGTGCGTCTTGAAAACGCGGCGCGGCGGCTACGACGGCAAAGGACAATATGTGCTGCGCGGCGAAGGCGATCTAGCCAAAGCGGCTGATTTGCTTGGGCTTGGCCCATGCATTTTGGAAGGCTGGGTGCCGTTTGTGAAGGAAATGTCGGTCATTGTCGCCCGCAACCTCGATGGTGAGACGGCTGTTTTTCCAGTGGCGGAAAATATTCATATCGAGAACATTTTGCATCAAACGATCGTTCCGGCTCGAATTCCGGAAAGCGTGCAAGAGCGGGCCATTCGCTACGCGGAAGTGTTGGCCGCATCGTTTTCGCTCGTTGGGACGCTGGCGGTGGAAATGTTTTTGACTGCGGACGGGGATATTTATATTAATGAGCTGGCCCCTAGACCGCACAACTCCGGACATTATACAATCAATGCATGCGCGACGTCGCAGTTTGCCCAGCACATCCGCGCCGTCTGCAACTGGCCGCTCGGATCGACCGAATTGTTGAAGCCGGCGGTGATGGTCAATATTTTAGGCGAGCACGTCGAGCCGGTCATTCGGCATATCGGTGCGTTCGACGGGGGGACCTACGTCCATCTGTACGGCAAACACGAAGCGAAGCCGAAGCGGAAAATGGGGCATGTGACGGTGCTGGCAGACGATGTCGAGGCGGCGTTGGCGAGAATCGAATCGTGGCAAATTTGGCATGATCGGAGGCTGGAACGAGGATGATTGAACGTTACACAAGACCGGAAATGGGAGCGATTTGGACCGAGGAAAACCGCTTTAAGGCATGGCTTGAGGTGGAACTGCTCGCGTGCGAGGCGTGGGCCGAGCTTGGCGTCATCCCAAAAGAAGATGTCCGCCGCCTGCGTGAAAACGCGTCGTTTGACGTCAACCGCATTAAGGAAATCGAAGAAGAAACGCGCCACGATGTCGTCGCCTTCACCCGCGCCGTTTCTGAGACGCTTGGGGAAGAACGAAAATGGGTGCATTATGGTCTCACGTCGACCGATGTCGTCGATACGGCGCTCGGCTACTTGTTAAAGCAGGCGAACGCGATTTTGCGGCGTGATTTGGAAAACTTCATTCAAGTGCTGAAAGAGAAAGCGCGCGAACATAAATACACGGTCATGATGGGGCGCACGCACGGCGTTCATGCCGAACCGACGACGTTCGGGCTGAAGCTGGCGCTTTGGTATGCCGAGATGGTGCGAAATTTGGAGCGGTTTGAACAAGCTGCCAAGATGGTGGAAGTAGGGAAAATTTCCGGCGCAGTCGGCACGTACGCCAACGTGGATCCGTTTGTGGAGCAGTATGTGTGTGAAAAACTCGGCTTGACGCCGGCGCCGATTTCGACGCAGACGCTGCAGCGCGACCGCCACGCTTACTATATGGCGACATTGGCCTTAATTGCGACATCGATTGAAAAATTTGCCGTCGAGATTCGCGGCTTGCAAAAAAGCGAAGTCCGCGAAGTCGAAGAGTTTTTTGCCAAAGGACAAAAAGGCTCATCAGCGATGCCGCATAAGCGCAATCCGATCGGTTCGGAAAACATGACCGGCATGGCGCGCGTCATTCGCGGCTATATGGTGACAGCGTACGAAAACGTGCCGCTTTGGCATGAACGCGACATTTCCCATTCGTCGGCCGAGCGCATCATTTTGCCGGATGCGACGATTGCGTTGAATTATATGTTGAACCGATTCGCGAATATCGTGAAACATTTGCTTGTGTACCCGGAAAACATGAAAAAAAATATGGAGCGCACGTTCGGGCTCATTTATTCACAGCGAGTCTTGCTTGCTTTGATCGACAAGGGGATGACGCGCGAGGAGGCGTACGATTTGGTGCAGCCGAAAGCGATGGAAGCGTGGGAGAGACAAGTGCCGTTCCGCTCGCTTCTTGAAGCGGATGAGCGGATCATGAGCCGGCTGACGAAAGAGGAGCTCGATGATTGTTTTGATTATCGCTATCACTTGAAACATGTCGATACGATTTTTGCACGCTTAGGGTTGGAGTGAGCGGCTGCCGGCTGGTCGAAGCCGGCCGGCTATACAAAAGATTTTCAATCTTCTGGACAAATGGAGGCGTTGATCGTGCCGACGAAACAACAGCTGTTATATGAAGGGAAAGCGAAAAAAATTTACGCGACTGACGAGCCAGATGTGCTTTGGGTCGAGTACAAAGACAGCGCAACGGCGTTTAACGGCGAAAAAAAGGCGACGATCGCCGGCAAAGGGCGGCTCAATAACGAGATTTCCAGCTTGTTGTTTTTGAAGCTGCGCGAAGCAGGCATTGCCAATCATTTTATTGAAAAGCTGTCGCCAACGGAACAATTGGTCCGGCGCGTGACGATCATCCCGCTTGAAGTCGTTGTCCGCAATGTGGTAGCGGGAAGTTTAGCCAAGCGGATCGGTCTAGAGGAAGGGACGCCGCTTGAGGCGCCGCTTGTTGAGTTTTATTACAAAAACGACGACCTTGGCGACCCATTGCTCTTGGAAGATCATATCTTCATTTTAAAACTCGCCAGCCGCGAGGAAGTCGCCGCGCTGAAGCAGGCCGCGCTTGCGGTGAATGACGTGCTGCGCCTCCATTTTGCCGAGCGGAACGTGCGGTTGATTGATTTTAAGCTTGAGTTCGGCCGTACAGCAGACGGAGCCATCCTCTTGGCGGATGAGATTTCACCGGACACGTGCCGGTTATGGGACGCAAAGACGAACGAAAAGCTCGACAAAGACGTGTTCCGCCGCGACTTGGGCAGTTTGACGGACGCATACGAAGTCATTTTACAACGGTTAGGGGGAGAATCGGCATGTACAAAGTAAAAGTGTATGTCACGTTGCGAGAGAGTGTGTTGGATCCGCAAGGGACCGCTGTAAAAGGGGCGCTGCACAGCTTATCGTATACGGAAGTGAAAGATGTACGAATCGGGAAGTTTATGGAGCTCGTGATGGAAGAGAGCGACCGCGACATCAACGAGCTCGTTCGCGAGATGTGTGAAAAACTGCTTGCCAACCCGGTGATTGAAGACTACCGCTATGAAATCGAGGAGGCCGTCGCCCGATGAAGTTTGCCGTCGTTGTGTTTCCGGGATCGAATTGCGATGTCGATATGTATCATGCGATCGCCGATGAGCTTGGCGAGGAAGTCGAGTACGTCTGGCATGATGAGGACAACTTGGACCGGTTTGACGCCGTTTTGCTTCCGGGCGGATTTTCGTACGGCGATTACTTGCGTTCCGGAGCCATTGCCCGTTTCTCCAAGGTGATGGCTGCCGTAAAAAAAGCCGCCGAAGCGGGAAAACCGGTGCTTGGGGTGTGCAACGGGTTTCAAATTTTGCTCGAAGCCGGCTTGCTTCCTGGGGCGATGCGCCGCAATCAAGGGTTGAAATTCATCTGCCGGCCGGTCCAGCTGACGGTGGAAAATCATGAAACGATGTTTACGTCTGCCTACGAAAAAGGCGAAGTCATTACAATTCCAATCGCCCATGGTGAAGGGAATTATTATTGCGATGAACAGACGCTCGAGCGCCTTGTCGAGAACCGGCAAATCGTGTTCCGTTACCATGGAGAAAATCCGAACGGCAGCTTGGCGGATATTGCCGGCATCGTCAATGAACAGGGCAATGTGCTCGGCATGATGCCGCATCCGGAGCGGGCGGTCGACGCCTTGCTCGGCAGCGCGGACGGATTGAAACTATTCCGATCGATCGTCAACTATTGGAGGGAGACGCATGTCGTTACTGCTTGAGCCGAGCGCGGCGATGATCAAAGAACAAAAGTTGTACCGTGAGATGGGGTTAACAGATGAAGAGTTTGCGCGCATTGAAGCGATTTTGGGGAGACTGCCGAACTACACGGAAACCGGCATTTTTGCCGTCATGTGGTCGGAGCATTGCAGCTACAAAAACTCGAAGCCGGTGCTGAAAAAATTCCCGACTGATGGTCCGCACGTGCTGCAAGGGCCGGGTGAGGGTGCGGGCATTGTCGATATTGGCGACGGGCTGGCGGTGGCGTTTAAAATCGAAAGCCATAATCACCCGTCAGCGATCGAGCCGTACCAAGGAGCGGCGACCGGGGTCGGCGGCATCATCCGCGACGTCTTTTCAATGGGAGCGCGGCCGATTGCGCTGCTGAACTCGCTTCGATTTGGCGAATTGACGTCGCCGCGCGTCAAATATTTGTTCGAGCAGGTCGTCGCCGGCATTGCCGGGTACGGCAACTGCGTCGGCATCCCGACCGTCGGCGGCGAGGTGCAGTTCGACCCGGCGTATGAAGGCAACCCATTGGTCAACGCCATGTGCGTCGGGATCATCCGCCATGAGGACATTCAGCGCGGCGTGGCGACCGGGGTCGGCAACACGGTCATGTACGTCGGGGCGAAAACGGGCCGCGACGGCATCCACGGGGCGACGTTTGCTTCGGAAGAGTTGAGCGAACAGTCGGAAGCAAAGCGTCCCGCCGTGCAAGTCGGCGACCCGTTTATGGAAAAACTGCTGCTTGAGGCGTGTCTTGAAGCAGTCAAGTCCGATGCGTTAGTCGGCATTCAAGATATGGGGGCGGCAGGACTCACGAGTTCATCCGCCGAGATGGCAAGCAAAGGCGGATTTGGCATTGAAATGAATTTGGATCTCGTCCCGCAGCGTGAGGCAGGCATGACGCCGTACGAAATGATGCTGTCCGAATCGCAGGAACGGATGCTGCTTGTTGTCAAGCAAGGTTGTGAAGACGAAATCGCCGCGATTTTTGCCAAATACGGCCTCGAGGCCAAAGCAATCGGCAAAGTGACCGATGACAAAATGCTCCGCCTCTTGTTCCGAGGCGAGGTGGCGGCGGAAATTCCGGTGGACGCCTTGGCGAAAGACGCGCCGGTGTATCATAAACCGTCTGCCGAGCCGGCTTATTACCGCGAGTTTCAAGCGATGCCGCCGTATACTCCGCACATCGAAGACTACAATCAAACATTGCTCGGGCTGCTCGCCCAGCCGACGATTGCGAGCAAAGAATGGGTGTACGACCAGTACGACTATATGGTGCGGACGAATACGGTCGTCGCCCCGGGATCGGACGCGGCGGTCGTGCGCATCCGCGGCACGAACAAGGCGCTCGCGCTGACGACGGATTGCAACTCGCGCTACTTGTATTTGGATCCGGAAACGGGCGGGAAAATCGCGGTCGCCGAGGCGGCGCGCAATGTCATCTGCTCCGGAGCAAAGCCGCTCGCCATTACGGACTGCCTCAACTTTGGCAGCCCGGAAAAGCCGGAGATTTTCTGGCAGCTCGAAAAAGCGGTCGACGGGATGAGCGAAGCGTGCCGGGCGCTCGGGACGCCGGTGGTGAGCGGCAACGTCTCGCTGTACAATGAAACGAACGGCGAGGCCGTGTACCCAACCCCGGTCGTTGGCATGGTCGGTCTCATTGACGATCTTTCCCATATTACGACTCAGTCGTTTAAACAAGCGGGCGACCTCATTTACGTGATCGGCGAGGCGAAGCCGGAGTTTGGCGGCAGCGAGTTGCAAAAATGGCTGGAAGGCCGCATTTTTGGAAAAGCACCGGAGATTGACTTAGAGGTGGAAGCAAGCCGCCAGCGCCAGCTGCTTGCGGCGATCCGCGCGGGGGTGGTGGCGTCAGCGCATGATATTGCCGAAGGAGGATTAGCCGTTGCGCTTGCTGAGTGTGTCATGGGTGCCTCGGGGCTTGGCGCCAAGGTGACGATCGGCGGTGACCTCGTCAGTGAACTGTTCAGCGAAACGCAATCACGCTTTGTTGTCTCGGTGAAAAAAGAGCAAAAAGAGGCGTTTGAGCAACTGGTTGAAGCGAAACAAATCGGCGAAGTGACAGACGACGGCGCATTCGTGGTGAACGGGGAGCACGGTGAGACGCTCATTCACCTTTCCGTTGCCAAGATGCGAAACGTCTGGAAAGGGGCTATTCCATGCTTGCTGAAATCAAAGGATTGAACGAGGAGTGCGGCATTTTCGGCATTTGGGGGCATGAAGACGCCGCCCGGCTCACATACTACGGGCTTCACAGCCTGCAGCACCGTGGGCAGGAAGGGGCCGGCATCGTTGTCGCGCATAACGGGAGCTTATCCAGTCATAAAGGGCTGGGGCTGGTGACCGATGTGTTTCAAAGCGGTACGCTCGATGCGCTCAAAGGGGCGGCGGCCATCGGTCATGTCCGCTATTCGACGGCGGGCGGGGGCGGCTATGAAAACGTTCAGCCGCTCTTGTTCCGCTCGCAAACCGGCGCGATGGCGCTCGCCCATAACGGCAACTTGACAAACGCCATCGAGTTGAAGCTCGCGCTTGAAGGGCAAGGAAGCATTTTTCAGACGACATCGGATACGGAAGTGTTCGCCCATCTCATCCGCCGCAGCCAAGCGCCGACGTTTGTCGAGCAAATGAAAGAGGCGCTCAGTCAGATCGAAGGGGCGTTTGCGTTTTTGCTGCTGACGGAAAAGGCGCTCTATGCGGCGCTTGATCCGCACGGGTTTCGGCCGCTGTCGCTCGGCCGGCTCGGTTCGGCGTATGTCGTGGCGTCGGAAACGTGCGCGTTTGACGTCATCGGCGCCACATACGAGCGGGAAGTGGCGCCTGGGGAATTGCTCATCATCAGCCGCGAAGGGGTGCGTTCAGAACGGTTCGCTCCTAGGCAGCCGCGGTCGATTTGCAGCATGGAGTACATTTATTTCGCTCGTCCGGACAGCCATGTCGACGGCATCAATGTCCATAAGGCCCGAAAAAACTTAGGAAAGCGGCTGGCCTTGGAAGCGCCGGCAGAGGCCGACATCGTCACCGGCGTGCCGGACTCAAGCATCTCTGTTGCCATCGGCTACGCTGAGGCGAGCGGCATTCCATACGAATTGGGGTTGATTAAAAACCGATATGTCGGGCGGACGTTCATCCAGCCGTCGCAGGCGTTGCGCGAGCAAGGAGTGAAAATGAAGCTGTCGCCGGTGCGCGGGGTTGTGGCCGGCAAACGGGTTGTGATGGTGGATGATTCGATCGTGCGCGGGACGACGAGCCGGCGCATCGTCGCGATGCTCCGTGAAGCCGGGGCGGTTGAAGTGCACGTGCGCATCAGCGCGCCGCCGATCACCCATCCTTGCTTTTACGGCATTGATACGTCGTCAAAGGAAGAATTGATCGCGGCGAATCGCACTGTTGAAGAGATTCGGCGCTTGATTGGCGCTGATTCCCTCGCCTTTATCAGCCAGGAAGGGATGCTTGAGGCCATCGGGCGTCCGGACGTCTCGCCGCAGCGCGGGCAATGTTTGGCGTGTTTCACTGGCCAATATCCGACCCGCCTCGGTCAAGCGGCGCGGCCATGTCTGACGATGAAATGATGGAGGAAGTATAACCGGTGCAGCTGACGAATGTGGTGGCGCGTTTCCGCGAGAGAAACGCTGCGCAACAAGAGCGTCGCCTGGCGTCCTGAGCGTGATGGGCGGCGAAAAGGAGGAGTTGACGTGGCAAAGGCATACAAACAAGCAGGGGTCGACATCGAGGCTGGTTATCAGGCCGTCGCCCTCATGAAAGAGCACGTGCAAAAAACGATGCGTCCCGAAGTGCTGGGCGGGATCGGCGGGTTTGGCGGCTTGTTTGATCTATCCGCGCTTGGTTACCGCCAGCCGGTGCTCATCTCCGGCACGGACGGTGTCGGAACGAAGTTGAAACTAGCGTTTTTGCTTGACCGGCATGATACGATCGGCATCGATTGTGTCGCTATGTGTGTCAACGATATTATTGTCCAAGGGGCGGAGCCGCTCTTTTTCCTCGACTATATCGCTTGCGGCAAGGCGGTGCCGGAGAAAATCGCCGCCATCGTCAAAGGAGTGGCCGACGGCTGCGTCGAAGCCGGCTGCGCCTTGATCGGCGGGGAGACCGCGGAAATGCCAGGAATGTATGATGAAGATGAGTATGATTTGGCTGGGTTTGCGGTCGGCGTTGCGGAAAAAGAGCGACTCATAACCGGAGAGACGATCCAAGCGGGCGATGCGCTTGTCGGCCTGCCATCAAGCGGCCTTCACAGCAACGGCTATTCGCTTGTGCGCCGCATCGTGTTTGAACAAGCGAAATTGTCGCTTGATGAGATTTACGAGCCGCTTGATGTTCCACTCGGCGAGGAGTTATTGAAGCCGACGCGCATTTATGCGAAACTGTTGCGCTCTGTGCGCGAGCGGTTTACGATCAAAGGGATGGCGCATATTACCGGCGGCGGGTTGATCGAAAACATTCCGCGCATGCTGCCGCCGGGAATCGGCGCGCGCATTCAGCTCGGTTCATGGCCGATTTTGCCGATTTTTGACTTTTTGCGTGAAAAGGGCAGCCTTGAGGAAGAAGAAATGTTTTCCGTCTTTAATATGGGCATCGGCCTTGTGCTCGCTGTCAGTCCGGAAACGGCGGCTCCTCTTGTTGAGTGGCTTTCGGAACGAGGCGAACCGGCGTACATCATCGGCGAAGTGGCCGAAGGAGCGGGCGTGTCGTTTGCTGGAGGGGGCCGGGCATGAAGCGGCTGGCGGTGTTCGCTTCAGGAAGCGGCACGAACTTTCAAGCGATCGTGGACGCGGCCAAACGCGGCGATTTGCCGGCTCGTGTGGCGCTTTTGGTCTGCGACCGCCCTGGTGCGAAAGTCATTGAACGAGCGGCGCGCGAAAACGTGCCGGCGTTCGTGTTTTCCCCAAAAGACTACCCGTCCAAAGCGGCGTTTGAGAGCGAGATTTTGCGTGAGCTAAAGGGACGCCAAATCGACTGGATTGCGTTGGCCGGCTATATGCGCTTGATCGGGCCGACGCTGCTTTCGGCTTATGAGGGGAAGATCGTCAACATCCATCCGTCGCTGTTGCCCGCGTTTCCGGGCAAAGATGCGATCGGCCAAGCGTATCGGGCTGGTGTATCGGAAACGGGCGTCACCGTTCATTACGTCGATGAGGGAATGGATACCGGGCCGGTCATCGCCCAGCGCGTTGTTCCGATCGTGCCGGGCGAGCCGATCGAGGCGCTTGAGGCGCGCATCCATCAAGTCGAACACGAGCTGTACCCGACGGTGTTGCGCATGCTGCTAGGGGAAAAGGAACAACAGGAAGAAAGGATCGAGAACGATGGCAGTGAAACGAGCATTGATCAGCGTGTCCAATAAGGAAGGCGTCATTCCGTTTGCGAAGCAGCTGGCTGAACTTGGCATTGATATCATTTCGACCGGTGGGACGAAACGAGCGCTTGAAGACGCCGGCGTTCCCGTCATTTCGATTTCCGATGTCACCGGCTTTCCGGAAATTTTGGACGGGCGCGTCAAAACATTGCATCCGGCCATTCACGGCGGCATTTTGGCGGTGCGCAGCGATGAGCGCCACCAAGCAGCGCTCGCAGAGCATGGCATTCGCCCGATCGATTTGGTCGTCGTCAACTTGTATCCGTTCCAACAAACGATCGCCAAACCGGATGTGACGCTCGCGGAGGCGATTGAAAACATCGATATCGGCGGCCCGACGATGGTGCGTGCGGCGGCGAAAAACTATGCTGATGTCGCGATTGTCGTCGATCCAGCCGACTATCCGATGGTGATTGAAGAACTGAAAACGACCGGTTCGATCCAAGCAAAAACGCGGCAACAACTGGCGGCGAAAGCGTTCCGCCATACGGCGGCGTATGACGCGATGATCGCCGAATATTTGACCGGTCTCACCGGCGAAGAGTATCCGGAAACGCTCACCGTCACCTACACGAAAAAACAGTCGTTGCGCTATGGCGAAAATCCGCATCAATCGGCGGCGTTTTACGCCAAACCGCTCGGCGCGGCGTTCTCGATTGCCAAAGCGGCACAGCTGCACGGCAAAGAGTTGTCGTACAACAACATTAACGACGCCAATGCGGCGATCAACCTCATTCGCGAATTTCAAGAGCCGGCTGTGGCCGCCATCAAACATATGAACCCGTGCGGCGTCGGGGTCGGTGCCACGCTTCTTGAGGCATTTACGAAAGCGTACGAGGCCGATCCGGTCTCGATTTTCGGCGGCATTGTCGCCGTCAACCGGGAAGTGGACAAAGAAACAGCCGAACGGATGCACGACATCTTTTTGGAAATCGTCATCGCCCCATCGTTCAGCGACGAGGCGCTCGCCATTTTGACGAAAAAGAAAAACATCCGCTTGTTGACGCTTGATTTTGCCGCGCCGGACGTCAAGGAAAAAATGCTCGTTTCCGTCAATGGCGGCTTGCTCGTCCAAGAGGCCGATACGTTCACGCTCGAAGACGCTGAATGGAACGTCGTTACGAAGCGCGAGCCGACCGAGGCGGAGCGCGAACAGCTTCGGTTTGCTTGGAAGGTTGTCAAACATGTGAAATCGAATGCGATTGTACTGGCCAAAAACGGGATGACAGTCGGCGTTGGCGCCGGGCAAATGAACCGGGTCGGCGCGGCCAAAATTGCGATCGAACAAGCCGGGGAACAGGCGGTTGGCGCCGTGTTGGCGTCCGATGCGTTCTTCCCGATGGACGATACGGTTGAAGCAGCAGCAAAAGCCGGCATTACCGCGATCATTCAGCCGGGCGGCTCGATTCGCGACGCGGATTCGATCCGCAAAGCGGATGAATACGGCATCGCCATGGTCTTCACCGGCGTGCGCCACTTTAAACATTAAGCGTGGCAAAGGAGAGGGAGACGATGAATGTACTGGTCATCGGACGAGGCGGGCGCGAGCACGCCATCGCCTGGAAAGCGGCGCAAAGCCCGCTTGTTGGCAAGCTGTATGTAGCGCCGGGAAACCCGGGCATCGCGGACGTGGCGGAACTGGTCCATATTGATGAGCTCGATATTGAGGCATTGGTGCAGTTTGCGAAACAACAGGCGATCGATTTGACGATCGTCGGGCCGGAAGCGCCGCTTGCTTCCGGCATTGTTGACCGTTTTATGGCCGAGGGGCTTCGCATTTTCGGCCCAAGCCAGAGGGCGGCGCTCATCGAAGGAAGCAAGGCGTTTGCCAAAGAGCTGATGAAGAAATACGGCATCCCAACGGCGGACCATGCGGCCTTTACGTCGTACGAAGAGGCGAAAGCTTATATTGAACAAAAAGGCGCGCCGATCGTCATTAAAGCGGACGGATTGGCCGCCGGAAAAGGCGTCACCGTCGCCCAAACGGTGGAAGAAGCGCTTGCCGCGGCGAAGGCAGCGCTTGTCGACGGACAATTCGGCACAGCCGGCAGTCAAGTTGTCATTGAGGAGTATTTAGAAGGGGAAGAATTTTCGTTTATGGCGTTCGTTAACGGCGAGAAGGTGTATCCGCTCGCCATCGCCCAAGACCATAAGCGGGCGTATGACGGAGACGAAGGACCGAACACCGGCGGCATGGGAGCCTACTCGCCGGTGCCGCAAATTTCGGATGAGATGATGGATGCCGCGCTAGAGGCCATTTTGCGGCCGGCGGCGAAAGCGTTGGCGGCGGAAGGACGGCCGTTTCTTGGCGTGCTGTACGCTGGATTGATGGCCACGGCAAATGGGCCGAAAGTGATCGAATTCAACGCCCGCTTCGGCGATCCGGAAGCGCAAGTCGTGCTGCCGCGTCTGAAGACCGATTTGGTGGAAGCGGTACTAGCGGTGATGGATGGAAAAGAGTTGGAGCTTGAATGGACGGATGAGGCGGTGCTTGGCGTCGTGCTGGCAGCTAAAGGTTACCCCGGGGCTTACGAGCGCGGGGCCGAAATCTGCGGGTTGGACCGAATTTCCCCTGATGCGTTGTTGTTCCATGCTGGCACCAAACGAGAAGGCGGCGCATGGTACACCAATGGCGGACGCGTTCTCCTGTTAGCGGCCAAAGGGGAGACGCTCGCAAAAGCGAAGGAAAAAGCGTACGAGCAGTTGGCGGCGATCGACTGCGACGGCTTATTTTACCGGCGCGACATCGGCCGGCGCGCTATCGAACGCGCCTCCGCCGCATATACACGTATGAAAGGGCGATAATGCCGCCGATTAACGCGGCCAATACGAACGACATATCGGTCATATACTCGAGCAGCATGGTGGTTCACTCCTTTGTAGTCGAAGGTGTCCCAAGTATGGGACACCTTTTTTGATGATGTTTGGCTAGTCCACAATGCCAAGCCGCGAATCATGTTGCTTTCTTCTCTTTCGTTGACAGTTGGCACTCTTCATTGGCCGTTTCGATACATAGCAGCACGTATCGCTCACGATGCGAAAAATGTTGCCGAATGACGGTGGAATGGAAGACATCGGCAAAAGCGGTGCGCAACGTCGGACGGATGTCCTCCCTCATGTCGGATTGACGACCGCTTCCTTTTCCTCTTCAAACAGCTGCCGGCGCTGCATATTGTCAAACAGGGCGGTCATCGGACAAAAACGGGTGATCCCTTCTCCGACTTTCATCGCCCCAAGCAAAGCGGCCCACAAATAGGATGTGCACCATGGCCGCCGGGCGAGGCGGGCGGTGGCCCAGGCGATGACAGTCAGGCCAACCGTGATGCGAATGAATGCGTTCACAATGCCGATATTCGCCATCGGTCTGTCCCCTCCTTATATTTTTATTGTGAAAGTCGCTTTTGTGCGTTAAAATGGTTGTATGGAACGATTAGGAAACAAGGGACGGGGTGTCAATGGGCGAACAACGTTACCGATGGAAAGGCAGCGAACTGCGTGCACAAGCAGCGGTGATTGATGGCAAACAATCGCCGACGAAAGTATTGGTGAACGCCACATATTTGCATTCGTATTTTCGTGAATGGGTAAAAGGAAACATATGGATCCATGGCGACCGCATCGTGTATGCCGGAGAGCGTCTTCCCGATCGTGTCGACGAGGCGTGTGAGATCGTCGACTGCCGTGGGTACGTGCTCGTTCCCGGCTACATTGAGCCGCATGTTCATCCATTTCAATTATATAATCCCCATTCGTTTGCCCGTTATGCAGCGGCGCACGGAACAACAACACTCCTCAACGATAACTTGTTTTTGCTTTTGCAGCTCGATGATGAAGAAGCGCTTTTCTTTTTACAAGAAATGAATGCGCTTCCAACGTCGATGTATTGGTGGTGCCGGTTTGATGGGCAAACGGAGCTCGAGCGCGAAGAGGAACAAGTGTCCAATGCTCGGATCAAGCGCTGGCTTGACCAAGAGGCGGTGCTTCAAGGCGGTGAGTTGACCTCATGGCCAAAAGTGGCGAGCGGCGATGACATCATCTTGTACTGGATGCAAGAAGCGCATCGGCGACGCCGCAAAATTGAAGGGCATTTTCCGGGGGCGTCGGAAAAGACGCTTGTCAAAATGGCGCTCTTTGGCGCAGATGGCGATCATGAGGCAATGACGGGAAAGGAAGTGCGCATGCGCCTTTGGCACGGCTATACCGTCGCGCTTCGGCATTCCTCGATTCGCCCCGATTTGCCGGTGCTGCTTGAAGAGATGAAAGCGCTTGGCATCCGGCATTATGATAAATGCTTGTTGACGACGGATGGCTCGCCGCCGGCGTTTTATGAGAATGGGGTGATCGATTGGCTGATCCGCATCGCGATCGAGCATGGCGTGCCGGTGATCGATGCCTATGCGATGGCGACGATCAACGCCGCCCGCCACTACGGCATCGAGCATCTTCACGGCAGCATTGCCACCGGCCGCATCGCTCATATCAACTTTTTGCGCTCGGCTCACGATCCGACGCCGGCGCAAGTGCTCGCCAAAGGCGAATGGGTGAAGCGCGATGGAGAAGCGCCGCCTCTCTGGCCGGCGCCGGAATGGTCTCGGTTTGGCATTCGGCCGCTTTCGTTGTCATGGGAGCTTGAATGGGATGATTTGCAATTTTCCATGCCGATGGGGCTGCGCATGGAAAACGCCGTCATTTTAAAACCGTATTCCGTGTCGATCGATACGTCGCGCGATCGTTTAGGGCATGACCATGATGAGTGTTTTCTGGCCTTGTTTGACCGAAACGGCCGCTGGCGCGTCAATACGATGTTAAAAGGTTTTTCATCGGTGCTTGGCGGGCTGGCGAGTTCTTACTCGAACACCGGGGATTTGATTTTGATCGGCAAGCATAAGGAAGATATGATGCTCGCCTTCCGGCGGATGAAGGAGATCGGCGGCGGCATTGTGCTCGCTGAGGACGGAGAGATTTTGTTTGAGCTCTCGCTTCCTTTAGGCGGCATGATGTCCTCCTTGGAGGTGGATGAATTGATCAACGAAGAAAAAACGTTCGTCCGTTTGTTGCGCGAGCGTGGATATCCGTTCGAAGACCCGGTGTATTCGTTGCTCTTTTTGCAATCGACCCACCTGCCGTATGTGCGCGTCACCCAACGCGGCATTTATGATGTGATGCACAAAACGGTACTCTTTCCTTCGATAATGCGGTAAAATAAAAAAGAAAAGGTTGTGTGTCCATTGAAACATTGGCTGTTCGTCATCAGCTGCGCGGCATTGTTGTTAGGGGGCTGCACGACCAAAAGCGAGCCGAAGCAGGCTGAACCAGCCAAACCGGCTCCTCGGCAGGAGCAGCCGTCCAAGCCTCGGGCGGAGGAACAACAAACGTTCCCGCTGACGGGGCTGCCGGCGAAAGGGAACATCCATCAGCGGGTCGTCGGCGTGATGATCAACAACCACCCGAAGGCGCGGCCGCAATCGGGGCTTCGTGCGGCGGACATCGTGTATGAGGTGCTTGCCGAGGGCGATATCACCCGTTTATTGGCGTTGTACCAAAGCGAATTGCCGGAGCGGGTCGGACCGGTGCGAAGCGCGCGTGATTACTATATTGACTTGAGTGAAGGCTACCATGCACTGTATGTATGTCACGGCTGGAGTCCGGAGGCGAAAGCGCGTCTTGAGGGAGGCGGAATCGACTATTTGAACGGATTGTTTTACGACGGCACATTGTTTCAGCGCGTCCCGTTCCGCAAGGCGCCGCACAACTCATACATTTCATTCGCCAACATCGAAAAAGGAGCGAAACAAAACGGGTATGCTTGGACGGACCACGTTGCCCCGCTATCGTTTCGCACCGATGAGCCGAGCGGCCAAAAGGTCGAGACGGTTCACATCGCCTATTCGCATCGCGCCTATGCCCAGGTTGAATACCAATATGTTTCGGAACAAAAGGGGTATTACCGGTACAGCGGCGGCGAGCAAACGATCGATTATGATACGCATAAGCCGGTTGTCGTGCAAAACGTCATGATTATCGCTGCCCGGCATCGAGTCATCGATAGCCACGGACGGCGCGACATCGACCTCGCCTCTGGTGGCAAGGGGTACTTGCTGCAGGGCGGCGTCATGCAGCTGATCGAATGGAAAAACGTCGACGGCCGGCTGCTGCCGTACCATAACGGGGCTCCGATCGGATTCGTGCCGGGAAAAACGTGGATCAATATCGTGCCGGAACTGGCGATCGTCCAGTGGAAATCATAACCGCCTTGTCTGTTGCAAGGCAAAGGGGCGGTGGATTCGCAGATTGGTTGGCTACAACATTTTTCCCGCCAAAACGCAAGGAGGAAGCAACTATGCAAATTGACAAACTGCGCGGCAGAGAGTTGGATCAACTGTTTAAAGCGATTTTATCGCTGCGCGATTTAGAAGAGTGTTACCGTTTTTTTGATGATTTATGCACCGTGAATGAAATCCAGGCGCTCGCCCAGCGGCTCGAGGTCGCCCGCATGCTGCGCGAAGGATATACGTATCACAAAATCGAAACGGAAACCGGAGCGAGCACGGCGACGATTTCGCGCGTCAAGCGCTGCCTCAACTACGGCAATGATGCTTACGCCATGGCGCTCGATCGCATTAAAGAGGAGCAACAGCAAGAAGAGAAAGAAGCCGACGAAGCGGTCACAGACTGACGCGGCAAGGAGATTCCTTCCATTTGCAAAGGAACTCCTTTTCTTTTTGCGGATTTGTTATAATGGAACAATGGAGACGGAGTGGAGGGTTGCCGCTATGGAGGAGATTCGCGCTTGGCGCCATGTGTTTAAACTCGACCCGAATAAACCGATTGATGACGAGCGCCTTGAGCGCCTTTGCGAGTCGGGAACGGATGCCGTCATCGTCGGCGGAACCGACGGGGTGACCATCGACAACGTGCTTGATTTATTGGCTCGCATCCGCCGTTTTTCGGTGCCATGCGCGCTCGAAGTCACCGACGTCGAAGCGCTGACGCCGGGATTTGACGTATATTTGGTTCCGATCGTGTTAAACAGCCGGCAGGCGGAGTGGATCATCGGCCGTCATCACGAGGCGGTGAAACAATACGGTGATATGATGAACTGGGATGAGATTGCCGCAGAGGGCTATTGCATTTTAAATCCGGAATGCAAGGCCGCCAAGCTGACGAGAGCCGATACGGAGCTTGACGTCGACGATATTGTGGCCTATGCCCGTTTGGCTGAGCATTTGTACAAGCTGCCGATTTTTTACCTTGAGTATAGCGGAGTTTATGGAGATCCGTCTGTCGTGGAAAAAGTGAAACAAGCGCTTGATCAGACGCAGCTGTTTTACGGCGGCGGCATCACAACTCCTGAGCAGGCGGAGCATATGGCGCGCTATGCCGATACGGTGGTCGTCGGCAACGCGATTTACGACGCGTTCGAACAGGCGTTGGCGACGGTGGCGGCGGTGAAGCAGATGGCTGGTCAACGCAGCGGCGATGATGGAAAATAGAACATATGTTTTGTTGGTGGTGGACATGATGAATTTTTTATCGGAAAAGCTGCTTGCGCATTTAAACAAAGAACAGCAAGAAGCCGTTAAAACGACAGAAGGCCCATTGCTCATCATGGCGGGAGCGGGCAGCGGAAAAACGCGCGTGCTGACGCACCGGATCGCCTATTTGATGGCGGAAAAACAGGTGGCGCCGTGGAATATTTTAGCCATTACGTTTACGAACAAAGCGGCGCGTGAAATGAAGGAGCGGGTGCAGGCGCTCTTAGGCGGGGCGGCGGAAGACGTGTGGATTTCGACGTTCCATTCGATGTGCGTCCGCATGTTGCGCCGCGACATTGACCGCATCGGCATCAATCGCAATTTTTCCATCCTTGACCCGACGGATCAGCTTTCGGTCATCAAAGCGATTTTGAAAGACAAAAATATCGATCCGAAAAAATTTGAGCCGCGGACGATTTTAGCGACGATCAGCGGGGCGAAAAACGATTTGCTCACGCCCGAGCAATTCGCAAAGCGGGCATCGACGTACTACGAAAAGATCGTCGGCGACGTGTATCAAGAGTATCAACAGCGCCTTCTCCGCAATCATTCACTCGATTTCGACGATTTGATCATGACGACGATCCACTTGTTTGACCGCGTGCCGGATGTGCTTCAATATTACCAGTATAAGTTCCAGTACATCCATATCGATGAGTACCAGGATACGAACCGCGCTCAATATACGCTGGTGAAAAAGCTCGCAGACCGGTTTCAAAATATTTGCGCCGTCGGCGATGCCGACCAGTCGATTTACCGGTGGCGCGGGGCGGACATTCGCAATATTTTATCGTTTGAGCGCGACTACCCGAACGCGAAAGTCATTTTGCTTGAACAAAACTACCGCTCGACGAAACGCATTTTGCAGGCGGCAAATGAAGTCATTGCGCATAACGTCAATCGAAAACCAAAGCGGTTGTGGACGGAAAACCCGGAAGGGAAGCCAATCGTCTATTATGAAGCGATGAACGAAGTGGACGAAGCGCAATTTGTCGCCCGCCGCATTCAAGAGGCGGTTGAGAGCGGGGAGCGCCGCTACCGCGATTTTGCCGTGCTTTATCGGACGAACGCCCAGTCACGCGTCATCGAGGAAATGTTTTTAAAAGCGAACATTCCGTACCAAATCGTCGGCGGCTTAAAGTTCTATGACCGGAAAGAAATTAAAGACATTCTCGCTTACTTGCGCGTCATCGCCAACCCCGATGACGATTTGAGCTTGCTTCGCATCATCAACGTGCCAAAGCGTGGCATCGGCGCCTCTACGATCGACAAACTTGTCCGCTATGCGGCCGAGCATGAGCTGTCCTTGTTTGAAGCGCTCGGCGAGCTGGAGATGATCGGCTTCAGCGCGAAGACGGCCGGGGCGCTCGCCGCGTTTCGCGGACAGCTTGAGCAATGGACGCAGCTGCAAGAATACGTTCCGGTGACGGAACTTGTGGAGGAAGTGCTCGACCAATCGGGCTACCGCGAGATGCTCAAGGCGGAACGGGCGATTGAAGCGCAAAGCCGGCTTGAGAACTTGGACGAGTTTTTGTCGGTGACGAAGCATTTCGAAAATGTAAGCGACGATAAATCGCTCGTCGCCTTTTTAACCGACTTGGCGCTCATTTCTGATTTGGACGAGCTGAATGGGACAGATCAGGCGGCCGAGGGCGATGCCGTCGTCTTCATGACGCTGCACGCCGCCAAAGGGCTTGAGTTTCCGGTCGTGTTTTTGATTGGCATGGAAGAAGGCATTTTTCCGCATCTTCGTTCACTGGAGAATGAGGATGAAATGGAAGAAGAGCGGCGGCTGGCGTATGTCGGCATCACTCGGGCCGAGGAAGAGCTCGTATTGACGAACGCGCAAATGCGGACGCTGTTTGGCAACATCCAAATGAACCGGCCGTCGCGCTTTTTAGATGAGATTCCCGCGCATTTGCTGGAGACGGTCTCGCGTGGGAAACCGTCTGTTTCCCGTTCAGCGTCCGCTCGCTTGCAGGCAGGCGGCGCCATCAGGGTGTGGAAAGTCGGAGACCGGGCGAACCATCGGAAATGGGGAATCGGTACGGTTGTCAGTGTCCGTGGCGAAGGTGACGACCAAGAACTCGATATCGCCTTCCCGAGCCCGATCGGCATTAAACGTCTGCTCGCTAAATTTGCGCCGATTGAGAAAGTATAGAAAGGAGAACGGGTGAACGTATGGACCGCCAACAAGCCGAACGGCGCGCGGCCGAGCTGCGCGAACTGCTGCACCGCTATGGCTACGAATATTATGTGCTCGACCGGCCGTCCGTCCCGGACGCCGAGTATGACCGGCTCATGCAAGAGTTGATGGCCATCGAGGAACAGTATCCGGAATTGAAAACGAGCGACTCGCCGACCCAGCGCATCGGCGGCCCTCCGCTTGAGGCGTTTCGCAAAGTGACGCATGTTGTTCCCATGATGAGTCTCGCGAACGCGTTTGACGAAGGGGATTTGCGCGATTTTGACCGCCGCGTCCGCCAAGAGGTCGGCGAAGCAGCGTACGTGTGCGAGTTGAAAATCGATGGTCTCGCTGTCTCCGTCCGCTATGAAGATGGTTATTTCGTCCAAGGGGCGACGCGCGGCGACGGAACGACCGGCGAGGACATTACGGAAAATTTGAGAACGATCCGTTCACTGCCGCTTCGGCTGAAGGAGCCGGTGTCGCTGGAGGCGCGCGGCGAGGCGTTCATGCCGAAAGCGTCGTTTTTGCGCTTGAATGAGGAGCGAAAAGCCCGAGGCGAGGAGCTGTTTGCCAACCCGCGCAACGCTGCGGCTGGCTCGCTCCGCCAGCTCGATCCGAAAGTGGCGGCGTCGCGCCAGCTCGATTTGTTCGTTTATGGTTTGGCCAATGCTGAAGAGCTTGGCATTGAGTCGCACAGCGAGGCGCTCGACTACTTACAGGCGCTTGGGTTTAAAGTGAATCCCGAGCGGCGGCGCTGCGCCAACATCGATGAGGTGATCGCCTTCGTCAACGAGTGGCACGAAAAACGGCCGCAGCTGCCGTACGAGATCGACGGCATCGTCATTAAAGTCGACTCGTTCGCCCAACAGCGGGAGCTTGGTGCGACGGCAAAAAGCCCGCGCTGGGCGATCGCCTACAAATTCCCAGCCGAGGAAGTGGTGACGACGCTCATCGGCATTGAGGTGAACGTCGGCCGCACGGGCGTCGTCACTCCGACAGCGATCTTAGAGCCGGTCCGCGTCGCCGGCACGACCGTGCAGCGCGCCACTCTTCATAATGAAGATTTTATACGGGAAAAAGACATTCGCATCGGCGATGCGGTCATCATTAAAAAAGCGGGCGACATCATCCCGGAAGTGGTCGGCGTCGTCGTCGACCGGCGCGACGGGGATGAAACGCCGTTTGTGATGCCGACGCATTGTCCGGAATGCGAAAGCGAGCTCGTCCGCCTAGATGGAGAAGTGGCGCTCCGTTGCTTAAACCCGAAATGCCCGGCCCAGCTGCGCGAACGGCTCATCCATTTTGCCTCAAGAGCAGCGATGAACATTGAAGGGTTGGGCGAAAAAGTCGTCACCCAACTGTTTAACGCTGGCCTCGTCCACGATGTCGCCGATTTGTACCGGCTGACGAAAGAACAGCTCATCGGTTTGGAACGGATGGGCGAAAAGTCAGCAACCAACTTGCTTGCAGCGATTGAGGCATCGAAGCAAAACTCGCTCGAGCGGTTGCTGTTCGGTCTTGGCATCCGCTACGTCGGAGCGAAAGCCGCCCAACTTTTGGCTGAGCATTTTGAAACGATGGAGCGGCTGGAAAAAGCGACGAAAGAGGAATTGATGGCCGTGCCGGAAATTGGCGAGAAAATGGCGGACTCGATCATCGCCTTCTTTTCCCAGCCAGAAGCGGCCGAGCTGCTCCATGAGCTGCGGCTTTACGGCGTCAACATGGCATACAAAGGGCTGAAGCGGGCGGCTGAAGCGCCTGCTGACTCCGCCTTCGCCGGCAAAACGGTCGTCTTGACCGGCAAACTCGCGTCGATGTCGCGCAATGAGGCAAAAGAAGAGATTGAACGGCTCGGCGGGCGCGTCACCGGCAGCGTCAGCCGCAGCACCGACATCGTCATCGCCGGTGAGGACGCCGGATCGAAGCTGGAGAAAGCCCAGCAGCTTGGCATTGAGATTTGGGACGAATCACGATTTTTGCAAGAGATCAGCAGGGGGAAACGATGAAACGAATCTCACCACTTCACAGTTTGGTTGCCTGCCGTTGGACGAATCGGGCCCGAAAGCGGTTGGCCGCTGTCGGCCTCGCTTCGATTTGTTTGTTGTCTGCGTGTGCGCCGAAGTTTGACAAAGGTGAGGAAGTCGTGCAAGACAAAGGCAGCAAACAGCAAGAAGCCGTCATCCCGAAATACAACATTGCCGACTCGTATTACCGCGTCATCCTTCCGTTCAAACCGTCCGGGGCCCGTGGGGAGGTCGTCAATGATTTAAATACGCGCCTTGATGTCGACGAATTTGAGACGGGGCTCATGCGCTTGGCCACTGAGCAGTTTCCGTCGGATGAGTACTTGTTCCAAGAGGGGCAATATTTAGACAGCGAGACGGTTGGAAAATGGCTCGCTCGCAAGAAGACGACTCGCCAGCTGAAGGAAGAGAAAATGAAGCCGGAAGACAACATCGGCTTAAACCCACCGATCAGCGACACGGGAACAAACGAACAAAAAAACAAACAAAGCCCGATTTATTTGGCAAGCATTTTGGAACATGATTATTTGGTGAAGATCGACAACGACAAAGTGAAGCTCGGCGGCATCGCTATCGGCCTGGCGTTAAACTCCGTCCACTATTATTCGACCGAGCAAGGCTATCCGCGGGAGGTCAAAATCAAAGACGATGTCATCGAACGGGAAGGAAAGCGGATCGCCGCCGAGGTGCTGAAGCGGCTGCGGAGCATGAAAGGGCTTGGGAACGTGCCGATTACGATCGCCCTGTACAAACAAGCGCCCCGTTCATCTGTTGTTCCAGGCCACTTTTTCGCCGTCGCCCATGTCGATGAAGGAAGCAGCACCATCGATGATTGGGAGGCGGTAAACGAGGAATATTATTTATTCCCGTCCGATGAGGCGGAAGAGAACCATCGTGATGACTGGCTCAAATTCAACAATTTTAAATCAGATGTTGAAGACTTTTTCCCGAACTACACGGGCATCGTCGGCAGAGGGTTGTACGTCAACGACCAGCTTCAGAAGTTAACGATCAACATTACGATGCCGTTTTACGGCAAAGCGGAAGTGATCGGCTTTACCCAATACGTGACCGGCTTGGTGATGGAAAAATTCCCGGACTACATCACCGTTAATGTCTACATCGCCTCGGCCGGCCAGCCGGAAAGCCTCATCGTGCGCCAGGCGAAAGCAGACGAGCCGTTTGTGCATATTTATCAATGACAACGTGCCGCATCCTCTCTGGACGAGCCAGAGGGGATGTGTTTTTTGCGACGTTGCGGTTCGAAAAGGCTGGTGTAAACGGATTCGGTGGCAGCCCCTGTCGGTGTGATTTGCCGGATGGGGGACAGACTGGTGAACTACCCCCACTTAATTTTCTAGCGAAAATTTGAAGTGGGGGCTTCCAAAGAAGTTTGACTGCTTCAAGCAATCCTTATTCTTTGAGGCGTGTCCACTTCGCCGCTAGAGCATAAGACACTC
>NZ_JBREBQ010000039.1:0-24040 GCF_052906625.1 Geobacillus sp. CCR
CTCAAGATGAGGGATGAGAGTCCGAAAGCGCTTACGATATCAATTCCTGAAAATGGTTCGCTAACTAGTGATTGACAACACCCGTAGTGAACCGAAAAAATGTTCTCCACAAAGTCTTGACTGACTCTCCTAAATGTCTTTATTTGCAATTTTGTTTATCTCACACTAAATAAATAATGTTACATCTTTCATATCCACGACATGGATATGGTAGTATAACCATACTTACTCCTCCCTTTAATAAGCATATAATTACATACTTATATAAAACAAGAGAAAAAAACGATTTTAACATAATCTTTACAATTCAAACGAAAATGTGAAAGTCGGAAGTAAACTTGCCTTATCTCGTCTCCATTTGTTGTTATTCTTCAGAACGAGAGATTCTCCTCCTCGTCATAAATTTCTTTTATTTGTTTCGGTTCGTTTGTTAACTCCATTTCAAATCCTTATTTATTTGATAAGTAAAAAAGACTAACGACTCGAGTCGTTAGCTAACACTGTTTCGTCAACTGAATTCAGGATTTGTTCTAATTTGGTTCGGATCGCGTTTTTAAGCATGGATCTTAAATTTTTTTTATACTTCTTCTTAGTCAATGGACAAATATATTCTCCATCATCAATAACCTCGTTTTTTAACTCTCCATCTTCATTGAAAAACAACGTATATATTTCGTTGATTAGTTTATTTTCTTGCTGTATGTAGTTTATTGTTTCACTTTTGTATCCCTTGATCACTTTTTCGAAAATCATTTTAAAATCTTCAATAGACATCTCTTTCTTTAATTTGCGTTCCATTGTTTTTGGTGTTTCATTACTACTTTCTTGTTGATTTTTCTTTTCTAATTCTTGATACATCTCATCCATTTGCTCATATAAACCGATTAAAAAAGCATTTTCTTCTTCCAGTTTTTGAACTTTAACCGTTAATTCAGTGATTTGCTCGTAAACCAAGTTCAACTCATCCTGCATATTAATGAGTTGATTTTCTAATTGATTCTTCTCCTCCATGAGCTGTTTCATTAATTCTTCCGAGTGAGTGCTATCACCTTTAACTTCTTCAGAATCCAATTTATTATGCTTTTCACGATGGTCATTCGCCAACATTGAAAAAGAGTTTTCTACATACCATTCATAAACTCCCATTACTTCAGGCAAACCTGGTCTCTGTTCTTCAATAAACTCGAATAAATCATCGTGATAAATTCGCCAACCCTCCTTTCGATTTGCCGAACGTTCTGCTTTAATCTTTCCTTCTCTGATCCAACGAGTAACCATTTGAATTGAGTCAGTAATGTAATATTCCTGAAGTATTTTTAGTGCTTGGTGAACATTATATACTTCCATCTCCTTCTCCCCCGCTCAAAATTATTTAAAATAAAAATATGTTGGTAATGTTATACCTATGACATTACCTAAGTAATTTTAGGAAAATAAGAAATGCTTGGCTTTAAGCGCCAAGCATTTTTATTAAAATCCCATTTAATTAATTAAGATCTCTAAAATTTAGGTCATTTGTTTTGTTAGTTTTGACTGTTTTTAATCAGGGCTTTGTTAAATTTCAATGTTGATTTTTAAACCACACAAAAAGACCGAAATAAATTCGGTCTTTTTGTGTGTCTTCTTCAACTATTGCATTATTCTTTCACATTTAGCAATCGCATGCTGTTTAATGTTACGATTAATGTTGCTCCCATATCCGCAAATATCGCTAACCATAACGTTAACCAACCAGGTACAATTAACAATAACGCCAGCACCTTAATGCCCAAAGAGAAGGTAATGTTTTGCTTAATAATTGCTAAAGCCTTGCGGCTCAATTTAATCGTATATGGCAATTTACTTAAATCATCAGACATTAAAGCAATATCGGCTGTTTCAAGGGCTGTATCGGTTCCAGCACCACCCATTGCCACACCAACGGTTGAAGCTGCAAGAGCTGGTGCATCGTTCACACCATCTCCAACCATCGCAACACTTCGATACTTGTCGCGAAGCTCTTTGATGAAATTCAGTTTATCTTCTGGAAGTAAATCGGCTTTAATATCGGAAACACCGACTTGTTTTCCGATGGCTTCGGCTGTTCTTTGGTTATCTCCCGTCAGCATCACCGTTTTTTCAATACCGACTTGATGAAGTTTTCGAATAACCTCTTTGGATGATTCTCTTATTTCGTCTGCCACGGCAATTAACGCCAGAATTTCTTTTTCCGTTCCTAATGCCATGACCGTTTTCCCTTGTATTTGAAGGGTTGTAATTTGTTCTTTTATTTCTGATTGGATGCCATTTGGAAGAAGTTCTTCAAAAAGACCTGGACTTCCGACATAATACATTGCGTTATTTACTTTGGCTTTGACCCCTTTACCTGTAATGGATTGGAATTCTTCAACCGATACATCATTAAAATTCAATCCATCTTCTTCTGCTTTTCTTATAATGGCGGAAGCAAGTGGATGTTGTGAGCCTTTTTCAATGGCTGCTGTAATGGTCATTAGTTCATTTTCATTGCCATTATAAGTGACTACATCGGTGACGGAAGGAATACCTTTTGTTAATGTTCCTGTTTTATCAAAAGCAATCACTTTTAAGTTTCCTGCTTCCTCTAAATAAATACCACCTTTAATTAACACACCGTTTTTCGCTGCATTTCCAATGGCAGTTACAATCGAAACAGGCGTGGAAATAACCAACGCACACGGACAACCAACCACTAATACAGCTAGACCTCGATAAATCCATTCGCTCCAATCAGCACCCATAAATAATGGAGGAATAACGGCTAGTAAAAGAGCAAAAATGATAATGGCTGGTGTATAGTATTTGGCAAAACGATCTACAAACGCTTGAGAAGGTGCTCGTTCTGCTTGAGCTTCTTCCACTAAATGGATGATTTTCGAAAGAGTTGTATCTTCCACTCGTTTTGTAACTTTTACTTCCAATAACCCTTCTTCATTCAATGTTCCTGCAAAGACTTCATCACCGACTGTTTTGGTTACTGGAACACTTTCTCCCGTAATGGCAGCCTGATTTAGCGTAGATGTACCCTTGATGACGATTCCATCCATCGCTAATTTCTGACCAGGCTTTACGATCATAATATCTCCGACTTGAATATCGTCAACAGGGACCATCATTTCTTCATTTCCGCGACGAATTAATGCTTCTTTTGGAGCAATATCCATCAACGATTCAATGGATTGACGAGCTTTATCCATGGAATAACGCTCTAAGGCTTCGCTAATGGCGAATAGAATAACAACCGTTGCACCTTCTCCCCATTCACCAATCGCTGCAGCTCCTAAAATCGCCACTGTCATCAGCGTATTCATATCAAAATTCAATCGAACTAGGTTTTTGAAACCTTTTATAAATAACGAATATCCACCGATTAAAATTGCTGCAGCATATCCAATTGTCGCAAAGATATGCTCTTCTCCGTATTGCTTCCCTAAAAACCAACTGATCACAAGCAAAACGGCGGAAATATACACTTTAATGTTCTCTTTTTGCTTCCAAAAAGGTTCACGCTTGACTGCTTTTTCTTTATCTTCCCGAACCTTTAAGTTTTCAAAAGCTCCTGCTTTTTCTAATTCTTCGATGGTTGTTGTACCCCAAACGGTAATTTTAGATGCTCCAAAGTTTACTTTAGCATCTTGAACACCTGGCAATGATTTTACATTATTTTCAAACTTTGCCGCACAGTTTGCACAAGTAAATCCTTGAACACGGTAGGTTTTCGCTTCTGATTTAGATAATTTTGCTTGTTGTTCAGACACGGACTTTCACCTCTTTATCATGTGCTAACGCAATCATGATTAACTGCTTAATATGGTCATCATCCAGCGAATAAAATGCTAGCTTTCCTTCTTTTCGATACTTTACAATCCCTTGTTTATAAAGAGTCCGTAAATGATGGGAAGTGGTTGCAACAGAAGCCCCAATGATATTGGCAATATCACATACACATAACTCTTCATCTTGGCAAAGTGAATAGGCAATTTTTGCCCTATTTTCATCTGCCAGTGCTTTAAACAACAGGACAACACTGGATATATCTTCTTTTTGCAATTCCCCTTGTATTCGATTGACTTTTTCTTCGTCATAACAATAAATTTCACATGTATCTTTCTTACTCATTCATTATCCCCCTTTCATATTCAAATTTCCGTTTGAATATATTATACCTCATTTCTTTTATTATTCAAACATTTATTTGAATGAAAAACAAAAAAGAATTGGATGTAAAAAATCAACCTAATATTTACCAGGCATTTCATTTAATTAGCTACATCAAAAAATTCTATTAGCTAAAAACAATAAACCTCATTATCCGCAAAAAGATAATGAGGTTTACTATTTCTTAACCAAAGAATGTTTGGAACAATAAATATGCGTTTAAGCTGATAATCACCATCGCTACCATCCAAGCAAGAACTTTCAACCATAATGGATTTGCGAACTCGCCCATTTTCTTTTTATCGCTAGTGAATTGAACGAGAGGCACTACCGCGAAAGAGAGCTGTAAAGAAAGAATAACTTGGCTCAAAATAAGTAATTGAGCCGTTCCGCTTTCGCCATAAAGAGCAGTTACAACAACGGCTGGGACAATGGCAATCAATCGAGTGATCAGCCTTCTTAACCAAGCAGGAAGGCGAATGTTTAGAAAACCTTCCATCACAATTTGACCAGCTAAGGTTCCTGTTAATGTGGAGTTTTGACCAGAAGCCAACAAAGCAACTCCAAATAAAATACTTCCAAGTGTTGTTCCAAGCAGTGGAGCAAGCAAGTGATAAGCATCTTCAATCTCCGCAACATCTTTCATTCCTGCTTTATGGAATGTAGCAGCAGAAACAATAAGGATAGATGCATTAATAAATAAAGCGAAAAAGAGTGCAATGGTTGAATCCCAAGTGGCATATTTGATCGCTTGTCGTTTACCCGAGCTGGTTTGTTCGTATTGACGTGTCTGCACAATGGAAGAATGCAGATAAAGATTATGAGGCATTACGGTTGCACCTAAAATACCGATTGCAATATAGAGCATGGATGGATTGTTAATAATCTCTGGGCTTGGAACAAATCCCTTCAATATGCCACCTACATCTGGCTTAGAAAGAAAGATTTCAGTCACAAAGCAAGCACCAATGGTTAGAATTAAAACAATTACCAACGTTTCAATATAACGAAACCCTTTATTCTGTAATAGCAATACGACCAGTACATCCAGAGCTGTAATAATCACTCCATATATTAACGGAATGCCAAACAACAATTTCAAAGCGATTGCCGAACCGATCACTTCGGCTAGATCACAAGCTGCGATTGCCAACTCGCATAAAACCCATAAGATCATTGCTACAGGCTTGCTGTAATGGTCGCGACAAGCTTGGCTAAATCCCTTCCCGTTACAATTCCCAACTTGCCAGCCAATGCTTGAAGCAATATTGCCATTAAATTGGAAAGCAAAATAACGGAAAGCAACGTGTATCCGAACTGGGAACCTCCTGCGATATCAGTCGCCCAGTTTCCCGGGTCCATATACCCCACGGCAACTAAGTATCCTGGTCCAGCAAACGCAAGAAACTTTTTCATCCAAGAACCCGTTTTTGGTATACGCAAACTTCTATATACTTCGGGCAATGTTGGTTGTGTCCGTTTCTTTCTCCAACCTTCCTCAACGACTAACGGCAGTTTTTTTATATTTTCACTCATGATGATCACCTCATGATTGGTTTTCGCTAAATATTTTGCATTAAGGAAACTTTTGGGGTAAAAAAATTTGCTCCTACAACTTAGAATTAGATATATGTAAGAGCAAAGAAAATGTTGCCTAAATAAATTGTACATCAGAAACTTTTTTAGTCAATGGAAACTTTTATCGTTTGTTAGTTTAAGATCGCTAAAATATTGAACAAGGTACTGACCTTGTTCAAACCATTTAATGATATTTGAAGCTTATGTTTGAATGAATACTCTCCCACTTACGCTAAGCTTAGAAGGGCTATAAAAAGTTCTAACCACAACATTGCAAGCACCTTCAATGGTTTAAAATATCATTTATCAAATACTCTGCATCGGCACCCACTCCTCCAATAAGAGCAGATCCCCTTCGATACTGCCACGGCAATCCCAAGAAGTACAATCCTTTCACAGAAGTTACCCCTCTTTGGTGAATGGGCTTTCCTCTATGGTCTAAAACATTCGGAATTTGAATCCAACTGTAATCAGAATAAAATCCAGTTGCCCAAATGACATTTTGAACTTGAATTTGACTGTTATCTGCAAAAGAAATAACATCTCCTAAAATACTTTCTGTTCTGGGTTTAATTTTAATTTTGCCTTCTTGTATTAAATGTTTCAGTTCTTTACCGAAAATAGGGTCACTTTGCTTACTGATAAACTGACCTAACGAGCTGTTGATATGGACATTTAATAAACCTAATTTTTTAAACCACCAGAAAATACTTTTACCCATTATTTCAAGTGGAAAGAACTTCATTTTATGACCTACAGATAAATAAACTTCTCTGTCTTCGGACAATTCAACAGCAATTTGTGCCCCTGAATTTCCCGCACCGACTACCAAAACAGAGCCTTCTTGTAATTGAGATGGATTCAAATAACGGGATGTATGCACTTGATACACTTTATCGGATAAGCTTTCTGCAAATGGTGGAATGTATGGCTTTTGGAAAGGACCCGTTGCTACAACCACTTTCTCTGCCACATAATTACCATTATTGGTTGTAACTTTAAAAATCTCATCTTCTTTTTGAAGGGAAATGACTTCTGTGTTCAGATGAATAGGTAATTCAAATTTTTGAGCATAATCCTCTAAATAATCGGCAATTTCATCCTTGGTTGGATATCCGTTCGGGTCACCCTTTAAAGCCATTCCTGGCAAAGAACTGAACCAGCGAGGAGTAAAAAGAACTAAGGAATCATATCGGTTTCTCCAAACATCTCCGATTCGATTTTCCTTGCCAACAATGGCAAACAATATATTATTTTGTTTCAGATAATATCCCATCGCTAGTCCTGCCTGACTAGCACCGATAACCAGAACATCAACGATGTGTTGCATTTTATCACCTCTCTTCTGAAAAGGATTAAACTTTCATTTCCCCGTGATGGATTTGAGAGGTTTCAATTTGAATGGTTGCATGCTGAATTTTAAAGTGGTCCTCAATAAAATGGATCGCTTCTTGTAAAACCTTTTGGCTGTCTTGATGATCTTCAATCAAAATATGGCAACTTAATGAGTCTAACCCTGAAGTAATTGTCCAAATATGAAGGTCGTGAACGTTAATCACTCCTTCAATACTTTCTAAGGCTTTTTTCACTTCATTTTGGTCAATGGTAATGGGCGTTCCTTCCATCAAAATGTGAACCGTATGTTTGATAACTCCCCAAGCACCTTTCAAAATTAATAAAGCAACCAAAATTGAAATAATGGGATCTGCCACATACCAATCCAAGAGCCACATGGCAAGCCCAGCGATGATAGCACCTACAGAACCCAAAGCGTCACCGATAACGTGAAGATAGGCGCTACGAAGATTGACATTATTTTTCACATCCCCTTTTCTCACTAACGCCCAAGCACTTAAAAGATTGGCAAAAAGACCAATGGACGCAATTAGCATCATAGAGCCGCTAGCTACGGTTGGTGGGTTGTAAAAACGCTGAATAGCTTCCCATACGATAACCCCAGCGATAACAAACAAGGTAACTCCATTAAACAAAGCGGCTAAGATTTCAAAACGATAAAAGCCATACGTTTTATTTGGGGAAGCTGGTTTGGTGGCAAACCAAATAGCAACTAAACTAAGAACAAGTGAACTGGCATCACTAAGCATATGACCAGAGTCAGAAAGAAGGGCTAAGCTATTTGTGATTAAACCTCCGAAAAACTCTAACAACATAATTCCAGCGGTAATGAGAAGTGCAATCGTAAGCCCTTTTTTATTACCTTCTCTGCCGTGATCGTGATGGTGTCCGTGGTGATGGTGATGACCATGGTGGTCGTGAGAATGATGGTGGTGATGATGATGCATGATAAAACGCCTCCTTAATGATGTTCAGCATGGTCAATGGCTTGTTTTAATAATGAAATAACATGTTCGTCATCGCAGGAGTAAAACAGTGTTTTTCCTTCGCGGCGATACTTAACCAATCTCAGATTTCGCAATATACTAAGTTGGTGGGAGACGGCTGATTGAGACATTTCCAACACTTCTGCAATGTGATTTACATTGCACTCTTCTTGCGATAACAAATAAAGAATTTTGATTCGTGTTGGATCGGCTAATACCTTAAATATTCGCGATACATTTTCAATTGTTTCAGATTTTAAGAAAGAATGGTCTTCCATCTTCATTATGATGTCCCTCACTTTATTCATTATATATGAGCATATGTTCATATGTATTATAATATTTTAAATTCATTTTTTTGTCAAGTTTAGGAAATTTTTTAATGAAAATGGGTGATTTAGCTCTTAATGAATGGGAGGGGCTGATGATATGGGAGACAATCATAATCATTTTCACGTACCAGATACAAAAAAGGGATTAATGATCGCTCTTCTTATTATTTCGGGAATAACGGTTTTGGAGTTCTTTGGTGAACTGTTTACGAATAGTCTAGCATTACTATCAGACGCAGGGCATATGTTAAGCGATATTGGCTCTCTAGCTTTAAGTTTAGTCGCTATGTGGTTCACCGCAAGACCACCTTCTCCACGAAAAACATACGGTTTTTACCGATTTGAAATACTAGCAGCTCTGTTGAATGGACTTCTCTTATTCGTCATTGCAGGATTTATTTCTTACGAAGCTTATAAACGTTTTTTTGAACCTTCAACAGTAGCAAGTGGTACAATGATGCTCATTGCTACCATTGGGTTGTTGGAAAAATCACCAGCGCATTTATTTTGACAAAAAAAAGTGATACAAAAGAAAATGTAAATGTACGAAGTGCCTATTTGCATATTATTTCTGATGCATTAGGTGCAGTTGGGGCAATCGTAGCAGGGATTGTAATGTACTTCTTCGGCTGGTATGTGGCTGACCCCATCATCAGTGTTGTCGTGTCGCTATTAATCCTAAAAAGCGCTTGGGGTGTAGTAAGCAGCTCCTTCCACATCCTGATGGAAGGAACGCCGATTACCATTGATATGGAGAAAGTAAAGCAAACGCTTCAGTCCATTGAGGGGGTAAAAGATGTTCACGATTTACACGTCTGGACAATCACCTCTGGGTTGGATTCGCTCAGTTGCCATTTGCTCATCGATGATACCAAGGATAGTCAGGACATTTTGAAACAGTCTATCCAACGGATTGAAGAAGAATTTCACATCTTGCATACGACCATTCAAGTGGAAAAATCGGACTTGCAACATGCCGATTTAAGGGTATAAAAAGGACAGCAGTGAGCTGTCCTTTAAAATATCAGCACATCTTTTGTAAATTCTTCTTCAAGTTCCCGTATGACGTTATCCTCATTACTTGTTTGTTGTATTTGTTCCTCTTTTTTTTCTGTTTCTTTCTTGTCTTTATCCCTGTTCATTAGAAACCTCCGTATGAATGCAGTTTATCGATCGATTCAAAATGACCGCTTTTTATTGTTCGTTTTGGGTTTCATTTTTAGCATCCTCCTTGTTACGTTCTGTATACCATATCATCCCCACATTTTAGTTGTGTCACATCCGCTTTCATATTTTTAGCGATGTCTTGTGATATGACAAGAAAAAAGACGTTCCAAAACTGTTTTAAGTTTGAACGCCAATTTGCTTGTCATTTTAATCTTTCCACCTCTTAACTGAACCCGTTATTTTATGTCGGTCTTTTTTCTTTTCCATCTTGAACTATCGATTCCCGTTAGTGCAATAGGTGACTTCATGATGTAAAGATTCATCTTTTTTAGGTGGGATTTTTTATAATGACATATCCCCCATGGGGGGATATTATTATTTAAGGAGGGATTAGTATGAGTGAAAAAAATCGTGAACATAGTCATCGACACAATCATGAACATAAATACCGAAAACAAGTTATTAACCGATTAGCAAGAATCGAAGGACACGTTAGAGCTATTAAGGAAATGGCTGCTGAAGGGCGTGATTGTCCAGATATTCTTTTGCAAATTGCAGCAGTTAGAAAAGCTTTGGATAGCACGGCAAAAGTGATCTTTGCAGACCATATGGAAAGTTGTCTTGTTGATGCCGTACACCAAGGCAATGAAGATCAAGTATTAAACGATTTAAAAAAAGCTTTAGATAATTTCATACGTTAGGAAGTGATTGATATGCTTTCAGAACGCATTATTCAGGAGCAAACAACCAAACAAAAGATTTCCATGATCATTTCCTTGGCTGTTCCAGCCATGATTGAAAATATTCTCCAAACTGTGGTTGGTTTTGTCGATACTCTTTTTGTTTCTAAACTCGGATTAAATGAAGTCACCGCAGTTGGTGTGGCTAATGCTGTCTTAGCTGTATATATCGCGGTTTTTATGGCAATCGGAGTAGGTACGTCCTCGCTTGTTGCTCGTTATATAGGAGCCGGGGATTTTGAAAAGGCAAAGGCTGTAGCAAAACAATCAACTTGGATTTCTTCTATAGCAGGCTTATTATTGGGTATTATTACTTTATTGTTTGCTGAACCACTACTTCGAATAATGGGTGCGGAACCCAATGTTTTGGCTGATGGAACCGTTTATTTTCGTATTGTTGCGGGACCATCCATTTTCATTTCCCTTATGTTTATTTTTGGAAGTATTTTAAGAGCTGCTGGGGATACAAAAACACCAATGAAAGTTAGTTGGTGGATTAATTTTATTCATATTGCATTAGATTACATCCTCATATTCGGACTAGGGTTTAATGGGTTTGGGGTTGCCGGTGCAGCTTGGGCAACGGTAATTGTTCGTATTCTAGGTGCAATCGCTCTTTATTATTACATTAAAAAGTCCAAAGTTTCTTTCTCGATTTTTGGCGGTACGTCAAGTAAATCATTTACTTCTCCAATTTTAAAGTTATCTGGACCGGCAGCAGCAGAAAGGCTTATTATGCGTTTGGGTCAGGTACTCTATTTTGGATTGATTGTCCGAATCGGTACCGAAACCTATGCCGCTCATACAATTGCAGGAAATATTGAAACCTTTTCTTATATGCCGGGTTATGGCTTAGCTGTAGCTGCTACGACATTGGTAGGGCAAAGCATTGGGGCTAAACTTGAAAAAGAAGCTTATAAATACGGAATGCTAACCACAGGAATTGCCGTAGGGTTTATGTCCTTCGTCGGAATTATATTGTTTTTCTTTTCACCTTGGTTCGCAGCTTGGTTTACCACAGATAAAAACGCAATCGATATGGTGACTACGGCATTAAGAATTGATGCATTTGCTCAACCAGCGTTGGCTGTTGGCTTAGTTTTAGCAGGTGCTTTACAGGGGGCAGGAGATACCAAAAGTCCAATGTACAGTACAGCTATAGGAATGTGGATCATTCGTGTTGTAGGTGTTTATATATTGGGAATTCAATTAGGAATGGGTATAGTTGGTGTTTGGTTATCGATAGCTATAGATTTATTTGTTCGTGCCATCTTTTTGTTCTTTATGTTTAAAAAGCGAATGTTTTATCTATCTAATCAAGGAGAATATCAGCACTAATCAAATAAATGGGGGAAAGGTTCTATCGAAAATCTTTACCCCAAAAAAACTATACCTATAATGGAACATTATTGCCAGTTAGTCATCCTTAGAGCGAGCTTCACCACAGATGATGGGAGTTCATTCGTCTTTCCATGGAAAACAACCATGCTTTTAACAGAGCCTACAGAAAAAATAAGTAAAATGAAACCAATACAAAACCGATTATAGCTATGATAACGCAGTATATTTTTGTAGATGTGCGTAAAGCTGTTCCGAAAATCTCTTTTCCCGTCACGGAAAGCATGACCCCCATCGCCAACGCGATAATCATTGCTACTAGCCAAGGGACCCCCATTCCATAATTGCTTCCTATGAAGGCTCCAACTCCTACGGGGGCGGAGGCTATGGTTGCCCCAAGTATGATGCTGAGAATTCCAAACCCAGCCATCAGCAAGGGAGTAAAAACAGCAATACCTTCTGGAATATTGTGAAGCATGATCGCAGTCATCATTGGTTTAGTCAATGAATCGTGAGTATTTGCTCCAAGTGCGATGCCTGTTGGAAAATTGTGTAGGGCAATACTGAATGTTAAAAATAGACCAGAATGTACGAATAAGTCTTTTTTAGCGTCATTTGTAATAATGATCACATGATGAGAAACCTTTTCTAGATGCTTGTATATAAAATAACCAAAAATCAATCCGACAATAGCAATAAACCAACCTCCAATTTCTATGCTTTCAGGCAAAATTTCCATTGTGACCAGTCCAAATATCATACCACTACATACTGAAAAAATGGTTGGCATTCCTTTTTGCCAGCCTTTAAACAACCAAGCAATCGCTCCACCAGATAACATTCCAATAGCAGAAGCAGAAAACCCTAAAAGCCAAAGTGAGTTCATCCATCATCCCCCTTGTACTAAGTTGTCTTTACTTTTATATCTGCCAAACTTATAAAATATGCCTTAAGAAAACAAAAAATCCTCCACCGTGGGAGGATTGTAAAGCCTTCGTTTTCGGAAAAGTGAGGTTTGTTTATTATAAAGGCATTGGAGTTTTAGTTGGTTTTGCGTAACCTTCTTTGTACTTTTCATCAATGTAATGGCGAATTTCCTTTATAGACTTACCTTCTTGTTTCATTTTAATGGATTCCGCTGCGATTTGTAAGCAAACACCACAACGAGTACCGTGGTCATCCCAGACAACAGAACCATCTTTATTGATTTTTTTGACAAAGCAATTCATACTACTTTTATGTCCCGCACTCTCGGCACAACCGCAATAACAAGGAATCCATTGTAACAACTCTATTGATTTGCCAGCAGCTTGATATACCAAGCGGACCTCTTCACTTTGACCTTTCAAAAAGGTCGGTAAAACGTCAGCAGAAGCAGTTTTTTCTTGCAAATCCCCATTGGAAGAATGCTCTTGATGTGATTGTTCTTTATTGGAACTGCAAGCCGAAATGATCAAAGTGAGCAGAAGTAAAACAATCATTCCCTTATATTTCATCCTTGTCACCTCTTATAACATTAGACATGACTAATATATCATAAGGGGTGGACATATTCAGCGTAATAATAAATTGTTCAAAATATTGTCAATTTATAAAGCTAAATCAACATATTATATTAGTCAACTATAATATGATCAGTTATAATAGGTACCGTCAAGAATTTTGTGTAATGCAAGATAGATAGGGTATCTCTGAAATGGATTTGGAATGGATAGGGGACTAGTTTCCTCCACACGAGGGACTGAATATTCAGTCTATTGCGCAGAAAGGGAGAATCCCCTTATCGTATTGGTTTGATATTTACATTATTTGGTTAATTGTAACGTTCTTCAAACATTCGCTCGAGGGCTTCCTGTGCTTCGGCAAATCCTCTTAACTTTCGCCCTGCCCATTTCTCATTAAAATCTTGGATGGTCAAATACACGACTTTTTCCGCGGCTTCTAAACTGCTCAAACTGTTCATCGGCTTTAGACGTTTCCGAATCTCTTTGATCGTTCGTTCAATGGCATTGGTTGTATAAATCACACTTCGAATACTGCTCGGATAGTCCATAAAGGTGAGAAGGACATCCAACTCATTTGCCCACGATTGGACTTCCCTTGGGTATTTGTGAGACCATTTGGATTGAAACTGTTGAAACATCTCCAATGCGATTTCTTTATTCGGAGAACGATAAATGAGTTTCAGGTCCTCCGCCATTTCGAATTGATCTTTTTTCCGAACACAACGGAGATAGCAGCCGTTTCTCCTATTCGGTGTTCGAGCCTGTTCGATTTCGAGGAAATGTTTGATTTCTTCCCGCATAATCAGCTCTAATTTTTCTTTCACAAATTGACGAATAACACTTTCCAGTTGATTTGCCCAGTCGACATTCGGTATACTTCTTTTAGACATAGGTAGGGTTCTCCTTTCTCTAAGATTTTTGGTCCAATCAGAGAATACCCTACCTTTTTTCTTTTGTTCTAGCAAAATGTTTTACACAAACTTTTATACATCATCGAGAAATTTGTCTAATAACAATAAACCAGCATTAGGAATCCAGTATCCTAATGCTGGTTAAAAAGAGATCGTGTCATATATGCTTGTTTCGGATGATTTACTTGCTCCGGATATAGCAGTTCTAACTTTCCTTCCCTAAGCAATCGTGAAATGTACTTTTTGCGAAGAGGATCCATCTGCCTATTCAGTAATTGACTTAATTCTTTGAGCGTTAACGGCTTAATTGCACAAAGATTTAAAATGATCTCATCCATTTCGGAAGGATGTAATCTCTTTTTCTTCCTTGCTAATTCAGAAATATCCAATAGCACTTTTTCATGATCTTTTGTTTGTTCGTTTTCGTTAGGTCCGGAGTTAGCAGCGTTAGGTCCGGAGTTATTAACATTAGGTCCGGAGCTTATCCGATTATATCTGGAGTTCCCTATAGACTTTTGATGAAACATTTCCGTTAGCGTATATTTTGTACCTCTTCCTTGTCCATTTGGTTCTAAATATCCTTTTTCCACCAGTCCGGATAATAATTTGCTTATTTCATCACTCTTTTTATCTGTCAGGCTTTGCAATCTCGTATTAGTCACATAATTTTCTTGATGTGCCGTCACTAAAATTAATACTTCATCATTGGTTAAAAACTTATAATGTTTCCCAAGAACTGCTTTTAGAAAATCGACGCTTTCCTGTGGTAATAATGAAGTTGTTCGCAACGTAAGAATCGTGCGATCCGGCTGAAATTCTTCAATTAATTCCGGGGCAGTCCAATGTTGTTCTTTCCACGCCAAATGAATATTCTCAATCCCCGACCCTGCCCGTTCACCGAGCCCAATTAACATAAACATTTTAAAAATCGTTGGATTTCTCGGATCACTTATTCCACCTTTCAGTGCTTGTTGCAAAGGAATCCGAAGAACACCCGGGTTGGAAAATCGAAATAACATCTTTTCCTTTTCGACAACAATTCCGCGTTGCCCGTAGTAATCGGCATGAGCCAACGTATTGACTAAAGCCTCACGAAGAGCAGCGTGCACCCTTGTATCATCCTTGCGAAAAAGCCCCTCCATTTGAAAAGGAATGTTTAAATCATCCGTTAGTCTGCGGATCACTTTAAAATAAAAATCATACAAATTCCCCGACCAAGTACCGTCGGAAGAAATAATCCGATCTGTCCATCTCTCCCCCGGCACATCCGAACTCTTTTCCCGATATTCTAAGAAATACTGCGGTAAATACTCTGTAATGCTGCGCTCTTCCCCAAACATGAGCAACCCGGCTAATGTTAGCCCTTCCTCGTTGGTTTCGCGTAGCCTTCCCAAAGCTCCAATTTTATATAAAAATTCCTTCAGTTCTAAACCATTCCAAGGATGATCTGGTTTCAAAGAAGAAAAGCGATTTCGATAACTTCTCACCGATTCCATATTCAAATCATTTAAACCGTAATTGGGAAGAACTTTGCTGTCTTGAGGAATTGGAGATTGGTCCGCTATCATTCGCTGTACTTCTTCTTTTGTACATTTATAGTCTCCTTCATAATTGCGGCGATATGTACCTGTAAAAGGATTATGACCAATATAAATTGGCTTGTCCTCACGTGAAGCTCTTGGAACATAAATTTTCACGATTTCTTTCCCATCAACTTCAATAATTTCTACATTTCGATCCACTAAGATATTTTTACTAATCCTTTGTGGATTATTAATTCCATCCCAAAAGTCTTTGACTAACTTTTTTGCATCAACATCGACTGGGAAAAACTCTTGTCCTTTTTGCTCGACCCCAAGCAAAATAATACCGCCATTTGTATTCGCAAAAGCAGAATACGTTTCCCAAACATCTTTCGGCAGACCACCTTTGGCTGCTTTACATTCCAATTCGGCATTTTCTCCATCGTCTATAATACGCAACAAATCCTTCGCATCCATTCCGCCATATATCCCCTTTAAATTTCTAATATTTACTACAAATTATTTGACAACGAAAAGAAACAATCCTTTTAACATTCAACAAATTATACAATTTTCCATTTGTCAAAGAAATTTATGGTTCACCAGGACAAAATGTATTACAAATGTTATTTTAGCATGATCACTAAACATTATCGAACCATGCAGCAAACCATTAATCAAATGTGCAATATTTAAAATAAAAAAATCACTTTCGTATACAAGTGATTTCTCATTTACATATTTAAGCTCCTTTGCAAAACGAAGCCCATCCTTCGTTCATGATTTTCGTCTCCAGCTGCGGCCAAAAATAAAGCATTTCCTCGCGCATCATCGTTAAAATGTCGCGTTGCCAATCCTCCAGTTCGCGGCTGTATTCTTCGATGAACAATAGCACATCTTTTTCCGGTTGCGGCGGAAACTTGCGCCGTTTTTTTCGCGGCGGCGTTTTCAGTTTGTTTCGCTCGTCAAGCGACCATAAATCGTCGTACGGCGTCGATGTTTTCGGAGACTCCTCCTCTTCGTACACTTCCGTATCTTCCCACGTCCATGACAACTTTGGCCGCAACAGCGACGGATCGATATGCTCCTGAATGGCTAAGACGGCATCCAGAAACTTTTCCACTTCCCATTTTCCGTATTGGTGCTCATAATGTTTGATCCGCTCTGCTGTCGCCGCCATGCTCTCGACCATATCGCGCTTCGTGTTGCTGAAGCGGACGTTGTTTTTGAAAAAGTCGCTGTGGGCCAACACATGGGCGACGATCAGCTTATTTTGGATGAGCGTATTCGTATCGAGCAAAAACGCGTAGCAAGGGTCCGAATTGATGACGAGCTCGTAAATTTTGCTTAACCCTAAATCATAATGAAGCTTCATTTTGTAAAACTGTTTCCCAAAGCTCCAGTGGGAAAATCGCGTCGGCATCCCGTAAGCGCCAAACGTATAAAGAATGTCCGCCGGGCAAATCTCATAGCGCATCGGGTAAAAATCAAGCCCAAATCCTTCTGCGATTTCCGTAATTTCCGCAATCGCCCGTTCCAACTCTTTCAGCTCGTCCTGCCGCATCCATCTCCCCCCTCTTTTTCCTCTTATCACAATGTATGAGGGAAACGGCGTTTTGATACGTTCCATCGTTTGGCATGAACGCGCAGCGCCCCATTTTCATTTGTGGACCGTTGGCTTATAATGGTCATATACAAGAAATCGCGGCAAAGCGTGGTGGTCATTTGCAGCACTATTTGCATTATCTTATCGAACACTTCGGCTACATCGGCATTATGGTTGCGCTGATGCTCGGCATTGTTGGGCTGCCGATCCCCGACGAGCTGCTGTTGACATATGCCGGTTACCGCGTTTCAACGGGGGCGTTTTCGTATCCGCTCGCTTTTCTTTCCTGCTGGCTTGGAGCCATCATTGGCATCTCGCTCAGCTATATGCTCGGGATTACGCTCGGGCTGCCGTTTTTGCATAAATTCGGTCCCAAGCTCCATCTTACAGAAAAACGGCTCGAGCAAACGAAAGCGCTTTTTTCGAAGCTCGGCCCAGCGGTATTGTTCATTTGCTATTTCATCCCCGGCGTTCGGCATCTCGCCGCCTTTTGGGCCGGCATGAACGCCTACCGTTGGAGAAAGTTTGCCTTGTTCGCCTACAGCGGGGCGATGGTGTGGGTCGCTGTCTTTTTGACGATCGGCGCCTATTTTGAAAGCCGCTGGATGGCCGTCAAGCAGTACATCCATGCCTACCGTCCATTCTTATTTCCAGTCTTTTTGGTCGCTCTTGGTTTCGCCATCTTCTATTGGTACATCCAGCAAAAGCGAAAAACACCGGGGTAATCTCCGGTGTTTTTCATTCTCTATGCGCGCTATACGTTCTCGCGCGGGCCGCGATGGTACGTTTCTGTCAGCAATCCCATAAACAGGCCGAATCCGAACATAAACATCGAGGCCCCGATAATGCCGAGACTGATGATCGTCAAGAAATAGTCTTTGTTGTAAGCGCTTGCGATAAAACTAAGCAAAAACAGTACGACTCCGACAATCAATCCCACTGACGCCATCCATTTGCACATGTTGATCATTTCTTGCCCTTCGTGCCGTTTGTTCATTCTCATCATCCCCTTATTTTGAGGATACTACCCTTGTCACAAAATTGCAACATTTATTTTTCCTTTTTCGTTTTCATTTCGGTTATAATTTATATTTTGCCTTCTGTCGCAACATTTACAGGGCAACAAAACGCCCCACCGTCATACACTAACAATGACTCCTTCTTGATAAAGGAGGCATGCCGCTTGAACACCGTCGACTATGATAAGGCGCTCTATTACACGCATCGCTCCGAATGGGACAATTTGCTCATTTTAATGGTGCGTACGCCTGATGATATTCTGTCAAAAAAAATTGAAAAGTTTCTCCACGCTTATAATTTTGAACATGACTACTCCGTCATCCAGGAGCGGTTGCACGCCTTGCTTCGCTATATTGACCATGCGCTTGAAGTGAGCGAACAAAAAATGGGAGTCGAGCAGTACGCACAGTTTTACTCGTAAAACGAACGGGGAATTGGCCGATGCCAATTCCCCGCAGATTGTGCTGATCATTGCGCATAAGAAGGAGAAACGGTGCTGAGCACATCCTTTACGCGCTGCATGACGGCTTCTGTTAAGCGGGCTAGTCTTTCTTCGCTGTCCTCCAGCGACGTCCCTTTGACGCCGAAGTACGCCTTCATTTTCGGCTCCGTCCCTGATGGACGCAGACAAAACCACGAGCCATCCTCCAAGATATACTTGAGCACATTGGATGTCGGCAAATCAATGGCCGTTTTTTCGCCGGTCAACGTGTTCGTCCGCTCTTTCGTTTTGTAATCCTCAATCACCGTCACCTTTTTCCCCGCGGCCTCCACCGGCGGCTGTTGGCGGAACGACGCTAAAATCGCGGCAATCGCCTCTGCTCCTTCTTTGCCTTTCAGCGTGAGCGATCGTTGTCCCTCGCGATAATAGCCGTACTGGTCAAACAATTGCAAGAGCGCCTCATACAACGATAGCCCTTGCTTTTTATAAAATGCGCACACTTCCGCCGCGAGGACAGCCGCCTGCACGGCATCTTTGTCGCGGACAAAATCGCCGATCAGATACCCATAGCTTTCCTCATATCCGAACTGGAACGCATATTGCCCTGTTTGTTCGTATTCCTTCATTTTTTCGCCGATGAATTTGAAACCGGTCAACGTATCGACCGTCTCAAGACCAAACGATTGGGCGATCGCCCGACCAAATTCAGACGTCACGATCGTTTTTAAGACAACACCATTTTCCGGCAGAGTGCCTTGAGCTTTTCGTTGCGACAGCAAATAGTGGAGCAACAAGCCGCCGGTTTGATTGCCGGTCAGCACGACATAGTTTCCCTTGTCATTTGTAACCGCCACGCCCATCCGGTCGGCGTCCGGGTCGGTGGCGATCAACAGATCGGCGTTCACTTGCTTGCCCAACTCCATCGCCATAGCGAAGGCCGCGTGTTCTTCCGGATTGGGCGAGGCGACCGTCGAGAAATTCGGATCCGGCAGCTCCTGCTCTTTGACGACAAAGACGTTTTGGTAGCCGAGCTCAGCGAGCGCGCGGCGCACCGGTTTGTTTGACGTGCCGTGAAGCGGCGTAAACACGATATTGATCGCCGCTTCCCGAGCGAGCTCCGGATGGATGGAAATCGTTTTGACCGCATGGATATAAGCATCATCGACTTCGCTTCCGATGATGCGAATAAGGCCTTTTTCTCTTAACGTTTCCTCATCTTCCACATGAATGGCGAGCTCATTTTCGACTTCATTGACATAGCGGATCACTTGGTCGGCGACAGCAGGCGGCAGCTGTCCCCCGTCCTCTCCATACACTTTATAGCCGTTATATTCGGGCGGATTATGGCTAGCGGTGATGACAATGCCGGCAAACGCCCGCAAATAGCGAACAGCAAACGACAGTTCCGGCGTTGGACGCAATTCATCAAACACGTATGTTTGAATGCCGTTCGTAGCCAACGTTTTCGCCGCCTCCATCGCAAATTCCGGCGACTTATGCCGGGAGTCATAGGCAATGACGACCCCGCGTTGCTTCGCCTCATCCCCAAACGATTGTATGTATCGCGCCAATCCTTCCGACGCTTTTCGCACCGTATACATGTTCATTCGGTTCGTCCCCGGGCCAATCTCGCCGCGCATGCCGCCGGTGCCGAATTCGAGATTTTTGTAAAAGCAATCCTCCAGCCATCGTTCATCATTGCGGCGTTGTTCCAACAACCGCTTCAATTCCGGATCGAGCTGCGGCTCACGCAGCCATTGTTCGTATTTTTGTCTCCACTCCATCGCTGTTCCCCCTTGATTTTCATTTTCCCTGTTTATGTATTCGCTCCCATCATACAATATACCTGCCAAAAGAAAAAGGATGCCCTGGAAAAAATGTGGGCATCCTTTTTCCCCCATTACCCTTGCGGCTGCGACGGCTCCGAAATGTTCGTCAACGCCTGTTCAGCCGCTTCGTTTGATGCGCTGTTCGTCGCAATATCGCCTAGCGCAACAATGCCTTGAAGCTGGTTGTTTTCCACGATCGGCAAACGGCGAACTTGATGTTGGGCCATGACATTCGCGGCTTCCTGTACGCTCATATTCGGCGTACCGGTGACGACTTGGTTCGTCATGACCTCCGCTACTTTGACGGTCGACGGGTCTTTTCCTTGGGACGAAACACGCAACGTAATATCGCGGTCCGTAATCATCCCTTTGACTTGCCCGTTTTCCACAACCGGAAGCGCCCCAATATTTTTTTGGCTCATGATTTGCGCTGCTTCTTGCACCGTTTGGTTCGGCGAAATCGTTGCGACGTTTTTCGTCATAATGTCCTGCACTTTGTTTCCGCTGTTGTTCGTCAATGTGATCCTCCCCTTTCACCGATTAGTATGGCTCGTTTGTCGAGCGATATAGATAGAAAATGTTGTTTTCTTTCCTGCCCTTTGCCGGTTATGAATGGACGTGCCGTTTTCCATCCCTTATAATGGAGCTAACGGAGGCAAGATCGGGAACATGATGGGAAGAAGGAGAGAACATGGAACGAGAAAAACGTGCGGAGAACTTGCTTTTGGCCGCATGGGCGACCGCGCTCATCGCCACGCTCGGAAGCCTTTATTTTTCGGAGGTGCTTGGGTACATTCCGTGCGACCTGTGCTGGTTTCAACGCATTTTTATGTACCCGCAAGTCGTGATTTTAGGAATCGCCATTGTGCGCAAAGACGCTGCGGCAGCTCGCTATAGCTTCACACTGTCATTGATTGGCGGGGGTATTTCTCTGTATCATTATGGATTGCAAAAAATTCCGCTGCTTCAAGAATACGCCATCAGCTGCGGCCGCATTCCGTGCACAGGGCAATATATAAACTGGCTTGGATTTATCACCATTCCATTTTTGGCGTTCACTGCCTTTATGATCATTATGTTGTTAAGTTGGACCGTCATGCGCCAGCAAAGAAAGGAGAGCGAACGTTGAAAAAACTGCTCGCATTTGGCGGCATCATTGTCGTCCTGTTCGCTGCGATCGCGTTTATTACGATGTACGAACAAAAAGAAGCCGCAAGCAACAATCCTTACCATAAAAGTGAGCTCAACCCAGCCACCATCGCCCAACTTGACGACCCGAACTACCGCAACATTATTTTGCCCGCGGAGTTGAAACAGCAGCTGGCTGACGGCAAGACGCTCACCGTTTACTTTTACAGCCCGACATGCCCTCACTGCCAGCGGACAACGCCGATCGTCGTGCCGCTCGCAAAGGAGCTTGGCATCGATTTAAAGCTGTTCAACTTGCTTGAATTCGAAGACGGGTGGGATGCGTACCATATTGAAGCCACCCCGACGATCGTCCATTACGAAAACGGCAAAGAAATCAAACGCATCGAAGGGTATCATGACGAACAAACGTTCCGAAACTGGTTTTCCTCATTGCACAGTGACAAGTGAAGATGGGTGAATCCGACCTACACAAGTCAAACATGCCGATGCGGGCATCGAGAGAAAGCGAACCGAAACGGCATCCGCTTCCGATGCCAAAAGTGCGGATACACCCTCCACGCCGACTTGAATGGCGCGATCAACATCGCCAAAGCGATTTCGGGCTTCGCCGCCTAACCTAGCGCACCGGTCGCAGGTGCGCCGCCCATTGGGGTACATCCTAACCCGATGGGACGGGGTGATGACACACCCCCGAACTTGGGCGTTGTCCGAACCAGAAATGGATGAGGGTGTTAACGACCCAAGAATCCCACACCTTTAGGCGTGCGGATTGTCAAATCACCCATTGGCTCGCCGGAGGCGCATACACGCTGCACGGCCAAAGCCGCCTGCAAGTGAACTGCTTGGCATGAAAAGGAAAGGCAATGCCATGGCGGGCCAAAATCTTTTGATTGCGAACAAACAGCCATTCATACTGTTCCAAATCCCCATGCTCTCCGATATGTTCGATGACGGTAATGAGCGATTGCAACGCTGAAATGATTTGGAAAGCCTCTTTCATCGTTCCATTATATGCAACATGTTCGTGGTCCAGCGAAAGAATGCCCCATTCCTCAAATTGACGGATTTGTTCATCATCGAAGTAATACGGGAACACATCGGTATAAAAGTAGTTGAGCAAATACTGCATGTAATGCTCTTGTTCCGGAGTCGCTGCATACATCATTTTCAACGTCCATACCACCTTTTCTCGCCGCAATGCTTGCGTTTTCCATCACTAAGACGATACTATGAGTGTACCATATCTCGCGCAAGGATAGGGGTAGAAAGTGTTTCCATAGCTAACAAACAATTGGGAGTGTGACAACCTTTGTGGACAAGAAAAGGCGATTGGCTGGAATGCATCATCCCTAGCTGGTGGAGCGGTTTGACGATTGAACAGCTCCTGAAAGACGTATGGGCCGCCTCGAAAAAGCTCGCCCACCGTTGGCGGATGGAACACGGCGTCAAACTGAACGGCCAGGCTGTTCCCTGGAAGACGGTGCTCAACGAACGCGACCGGCTCCAGCTTTACGCATATGAGCCGGAGCCGTCGTTCATCGTTCCAGAATATCGGGAGCTTTCGATTTTATGGGAGGACGACCATCTGCTCGTCTTGAACAAAGAAGCCGGCATCGACATTCATCCGTCCGAACCGGGGCAAACCGGCACGCTCGCCAATGCGGTCGCGTTTTATTTGCAGTCGCAGGCAATTTTAACAAAAGTGCGCCACATTCACCGACTTGACCGCGACACGTCGGGAGCGATTTTATTTGCCAAACACCCGCTTGCCGGTGCGACGCTCGATCGGATGCTCGCCCACCGTGCCATCAAGCGGACGTACGTCGCCCTTGTTCACGGTCGTTTGTCCCCGAAATCAGGAACCATTTTCGCGCCAATCGGCCGCGACCGCCACCATCCAACGCGCCGGCGCGTCTCGAAGACGGGGGCAAAAGCGGTGACACACTATCGCGTCATCAAAACATTCCCGTCAACATCGCTTGTCGAGCTTTCTCTCGAGACTGGACGGACGCACCAAATCCGCGTCCATTTGGCCCATCTCGGCCATCCGCTCGTCGGCGATGTGCTTTATGGCGGCAAACCAGTGTTTCATCGCCATGCGCTTCATGCCGCTAAGCTAACGTTCCGCCACCCGTTTACAAACGAAGAGGTCATTTGTCTCGCGCCAACAAGCGATTTTCCCACCGACCTTTCGCGCATTTACCATTGATCTACCCTGCTGTCCTTCAATGGAGGAGGGGATTTCTCGGCCGAAATCGAGTAGGAGAGGGTGACTAACCCTCGTCCTCTCACACCACCGTACGTACCGTTCGGTATACGGCGGTTCCATTAAGTCTGACGCAGAGATTCATATCGTTGATAAAGACTCTTCAGCCCTTG
>NZ_JBREBQ010000040.1:0-21793 GCF_052906625.1 Geobacillus sp. CCR
CTCAAGATGAGATTTCCCACCGCGCAAAGCGGGTAAGATCCCTCGAAGATGACGAGGTCGATAGGTCCGAGGTGGAAGCGTGGCGACACGTGGAGCTGACGGATACTAATCGATCGAGGGCTTAACCTAGAAAAGTGAAAGCGCCGCGTTTAGCTCTCGAAGCCAAATGTTCTTCACCCGCAGGGGTGCTTGCACCCCGAGGGGGAAGGTTATTTGGCAGAAGAGAGCTAGGCGCTGGAACTGGACAGCAAGAAAAGTGGAGGCCGCCCGCTTATCGGCGAGCCGGAGCTGGACAATGCGAAAAGCGCAGGCGAGCGGCTTCTTCCGACGGTTATCTAGTTTTGAAGGAATGAATTTCCTTCTTGACATTGTTTGTTTTTCAAGTATAATAAATGATGTCAAAATCCAACCGCTTGCCTAGTGGCTATGGCGGAGGGGAAACACCCGTTCCCATCCCGAACACGGAAGTTAAGCCCTCCAGCGCCGATGGTAGTTGGGGCCAGCGCCCCTGCAAGAGTAGGTCGCTGCTAGGCAGCTTCATTCACCAGGGAGTTTCGACACGCCTCATTCCCTTTTTCTTTTTAGGGGCGATTGCGCAACAGGGCGATCTGTCAGCGAGCCAAAAGGCTGCGCGGGATCGTCCTTTTTGTTTTTCCCTTTCTCCTATGCCTATTTTTCGTTTTGGAAGTGGCGGCAAGATGTTCGGATATGATACAATTTCAAAAGCAAGAGTGAAGATGATAAAAGGGGATAAGGTAGAACAAAATGAAAAAAATTGAAATTTTGGTGCATTCTCCGGAAGAAACGAAGTCGGTGGCCCGCCGGCTGGCGGAACATCTTGAGCGGGGAATGGTCATCGCATTAGAAGGTGATCTCGGGGCGGGAAAGACGACGTTTACGAAAGGTCTTGCTGAAGGGCTGGGCATTACGCAAACGGTCAATAGCCCAACGTTTACGATTATTAAGCAATATGATGGTCGGCTTCCGCTTTATCATATGGATGTATACCGACTTGAAGATGAATGGGAAGATCTTGGATTTGACGAATATTTTGCTGGCGATGGTGTTACGGTTGTTGAATGGGCGCATTTGATCGCCGGCCAGTTGCCTGAGGAACGGCTGACCGTTTTCTTGTTTCATCGTGGCGGCGATGAGCGGTTGCTTCGCTTTGAGCCGTCGGGAGAGCGTTATGAACAGTTGTGCAAGGAGATTTTTCCGTCATGAAAGTATTGGGAATTGATACATCGAATATGCCGCTTGGCATTGCGTTGGTAGATGGTGATGTCGTGAAAGGGGAATTCATCACCAATGTGAAAAAAGACCATTCATCCCGGGCGATGCCAGCCATTGAGTTGTTGCTTCGACGATGTGACGTTGCTCCAAAAGATCTCGATTTAATCGTTGTAGCGAAAGGGCCGGGGTCGTATACCGGGGTGCGGATCGGCGTGACGATTGCGAAAACGCTTGCCTGGTCGCTCGGTATTCCGATCGCCGGAGTGTCGAGCCTTGAAGTGCTCGCCGCCAATGGCCGTTATTTTCCTGGGGTGATCGTTCCGCTGTTTGACGCACGGCGCGGACAAATTTACACCGGGCTTTATCGCTACGAAGGCGGTGCGCTCCGCTGTCTTGAGGAGGACCGGATTGTGGCGGCGGATGAGTGGGCGCGTCGGTTGAGCGAGCGGGAAGAGGATGTATTGTTCATTGGTGCGGATGCACCGCTATATCGTGATTTGTTTCGAAGTCATTTAGGCGAACGGGTTCACGTGGCCCCGCCGTCTTTGGCGTTGCCGCGTCCGAGCGAGTTGGTGATGCTCGGCAAACAAAAAGAGCGCGAGAACGCCCATGTGTTTGTGCCGAACTACCTCCGCCTTGCCGAGGCGGAGGCGAAATGGCTCGCGAAACAAAAAGGGGAACAGAACGATGGGGATCAATGTTCAATTTCGGCCAATGACCATTCATGACATTGATGAAGTCGTGCAAGTCGAGCGGGCATCGTTTACTTCGCCTTGGAGCCGTGAATCGTTTTACAACGAGCTCATGTACAACCGCTACGCCAAATATATCGTCATGGTGTACAACGGGCGGATCATCGGGTATGGTGGGATGTGGCTTGTCATCGATGAGGCGCATGTGACGAATGTAGCCGTGTTACCGCAGTTTCGTGGGCAAAAGCTTGGTGAAGCGCTCATGCGACGCTTGATGGACATGGCCAGGCAGCACGGGGCGGCGACGATGACGCTTGAGGTGCGCGTGTCCAATCATGTTGCCCAGTCGCTGTACCGAAAGCTAGGGTTTCGCAACGGAGGCATTCGCAAACGGTATTATCCGGATAACTTTGAAGACGCGTTAGTCATGTGGGTGAAGCTGAGATGAATGAGGACGTATATGTGTTAGGCATTGAAACGAGCTGCGATGAAACGGCGGCAGCAGTTGTGAAAAACGGAAGAGAGGTTTTATCGAATGTAGTGGCGTCGCAAATGGAAAGCCATCGGCGGTTTGGCGGCGTCGTGCCGGAAATTGCTTCCCGCCATCATGTGGAGCAAATTACGCTCGTTATTGAAGAAGCGATGCAGCAGGCCGGCGTATCGTTTGCGGGCCTTGATGCGGTGGCGGTGACGGCCGGACCGGGGCTTGTCGGAGCGCTTCTTGTCGGGGTCAACGCGGCGAAAGCGTTAGCGTTTGCCCATGGATTGCCGCTTATTGGGGTGCATCATATCGCCGGTCATATTTACGCCAATCAATTAGTGGCTGAAATGAAGTTTCCGCTGTTGGCGCTCGTCGTTTCCGGTGGTCATACGGAACTCGTGTTCATGAAGGAGCATGGGAATTTTGCGGTGATCGGTGAAACGCGCGATGACGCTGCCGGTGAGGCGTATGACAAGGTGGCGCGGGCTTTAGGCCTTCCGTACCCAGGAGGACCGCACATCGACCGGCTGGCTCATGAGGGAGAGCCAGTGATTGATTTGCCGCGAGCGTGGCTTGAGGAAGGTTCGTATGATTTCAGCTTCAGCGGCTTAAAATCGGCGGTTCTCAATGCGCTCCACAACGCGAAGCAGCGCGGCGAGGAGATCGATCCGAGACAGATGGCCGCGAGCTTTCAGGCCAGCGTCGTCGATGTGCTGGTGACGAAAACGGTGCAGGCCGCCAAAGAATACCGCGTACGGCAAGTGCTGCTCGCCGGGGGGGTGGCGGCCAACCGCGGGCTGCGGGCTGCACTGCAGGATAAAATGAAAGAGCTCCCCGATGTGGAGCTTGTCATCCCGCCGTTATCGCTATGCACCGATAATGCTGCGATGATTGCCGTTGCGGGAACAGTGTTATATCAACAAGGAAAGCGGGCTGATTTGGCGCTCAACGCCAATCCAAGCTTGCCGCTTGTCTAGGCAGTTGGCTGAAACGCGAAAGACACCGAAGGGCGATCCGTTTGCGGCAGGCAAACGGATCGTCCTTTTTGTTTTCATGTGAAAAAAGTTTGTGTATATTTTTATCCACAAATCTGTGGACAATGTGGAAAAAGCGGTAAAACATGATCAACATAAGAAAAACAATACACAGCGATTTTTGTGCAAAAGGAAGATGTTTTTTGTGGATAATGTGGAAAAGTTGGTGAATAACTTATATTCCATGGTGGAAATTGTGGATTCTTTTGTGGATAATGTGACTAACTAAAGAACAACCCGCCGAAACTAGAGGCGGGTTGTCGGTTATAGTGAAGTATAAAGCTGTTCCCATTCGGCCAATAACGTTTCGACTCGCTGCTTCCGCTCGTCGTTTTCTTGCGTCAATCGTTGCATCGTCTCATAGTCGCCGTAAACGGATGGATCACAAAGTTTTTGCTCGATCTCAGCGATTTGTGCTTCAAGCGCTGCAATCTCGGCTTCGATTTCATCCAAGCGGCGTTGGCGCTGGCGCCGTCGTTTTTTTTCCTCTTTTTCTTGCTCGTATGTCGTTTTGGCAGAATCACTTGCCGTTTCTGTCGGGCGGACGTTCAGGAGCGCCAATTCGCGCATTTCTTCTTTTTTGGCGATGTAGTAATCATAGTCGCCTAAGTATTCCGTTAGGCCTCCGCTGGAAAGTTCAAACACCTTTGTTGCGATTCGGTTGATGAAATAGCGGTCGTGGGAAACGAACAAAATCGTTCCCGGGTAGTCGATGAGCGCTTGCTCGAGCACTTCTTTGCTGTCGAGGTCTAGATGGTTTGTCGGTTCGTCCAAAAGAAGGACATTTGCTTTTTGCAACATCAGCTTGGCGAGCGCCAGGCGTGCTTTCTCCCCGCCGCTTAAAGCGGAGACCGGTTTTAAAACGTCATCGCCGGAAAACAGGAAGTTGCCGAGCACGGTGCGAATTTCTTTTTCTGTCTTTTCGGGGTAGGCGTCCCACAGCTCGTCAAGCACCCGTTTGTTCGATGACAAATCAGCTTGGTCTTGATCGTAATAGCCGATTTGGACGTTTGCGCCGTAGCGGAGCTCTCCTGTTTGGATAGGGAGTTTTCGGGCGATCGCCTTCAGCAATGTCGACTTGCCGATGCCGTTCGGCCCGACTAGGGCGACGCTTTCGCCGCGCGTGATGCGGAAGCTGATTTGGCGGATGATGGGTGCACCGTCGCCATAGCCAACGGCTATGTCTTCAGCGGTGAGCACTTCATAGCCGCTCGGTCGATCGATCGAGAACGAAAAGGAGGCTGATTTTTCATCGTCGACAGGCCGTTCGAGCCGTTCTATTTTTTCCAGTTGCTTTCGCCGGCTTTGCGCCCGTTTGGCCGTCGAGGCACGGGCGATGTTGCGCTGGATGAAGTCTTGGAGTCGGGCGATTTCTTCTTGCTGTTTCTCGTACCGTCTTAACTCTTGTTCGTATTGCTCGGCCCGCAACTCCAAATAGCGGCTGTAGTTGCCGGCATAGTGTTTGAGCGTGGCATTCGACAGTTCGTATACGTCGGTGACGATTTTGTCTAAAAAGTAGCGGTCGTGGGAAACAACCAGGACGGCACCGGGATAGGCTTGCAAGTACTGCTCCAGCCAAGAGAGCGTCTCAAGATCCAAATGGTTCGTCGGCTCGTCCAAAATCAATAAATCCGGCTTGGACAACAGCAATTTCCCAAGGGCAAGCCGCGTCCGCTGTCCGCCGCTTAACGACGAGACCGGCGTAGTTTTATAATCATATGAGGAAAACTGCAGCCCGTGCAAAACGGAGCGGATGTCGGCTTCGTATTGGTAGCCGCCTTGTTCTTTGTATTGTTCTTGCAGCTCGTCATACGTTTTCAGCGTTTTTTCATAGCGAGCGGGATCGGCGAGTACGTCCGGGTCGCCGAGTTGCATGCTGAGTTCGGCGAGCTGTTTTTCGAGTCCTAGAAGCGGGGTGAATACCTCAAGCATTTCGTCCCAAATGGAACGCGGCGAGTCGAGCCCGCTGTTTTGCGCCAAATAGCCGATTTTGATATGGTTTGGTTTGATGATTTTGCCGCTGTCGAAAGAGAGTTCACCGGCGATGATTTTCAACAATGTCGATTTTCCCGCTCCGTTGCGGCCGACAAGGGCGATTCGGTCGCGGGACTGTATTTCTAGTTTTATATTCGATAAAATAAGGTCAGCACCGAAATATTTCGTGAGCCCGTGCACTTGCAAAATGATCATGTCCGTCACCTCGCGAATAGTTTAACGCAAGTCGCGAAAACGGTCAAAGACGAATGATGAAAAATCGTGTATAGTGTATAAATGGAGGAGATTGTATTGTCATCGTTCACTCATTTCAATGAACAAGGGCGCGCGAAAATGGTTGATATTACGCACAAAGAAGATACTGTGCGAGTGGCTGTGGCGCAAACGAGCGTGACTGTCAGCCGGGAAATTTACGAAAAAATGACGAGCAATGCGATCGAGAAAGGGGATGTGCTCGCCGTCGCTCAAGTGGCGGGGGTGATGGCGGCGAAGAAGACAGCTGACCTTATTCCAATGTGTCACCCGCTTATGTTAAAGGGTGTGGACATTGCTTTTGCTTGGGAAAACGATGGAGAAGCGCATAAGCTCGTCATCACGGCAACGGTGAAAACGAAAGGGAGCACAGGAGTGGAAATGGAAGCGCTGACGGCCGCTTCGGTCTGTGCGTTGACAGTGTACGATATGTGCAAGGCGCTTGATAAAGGAATGGTCATCGGTCCGACGTATTTGGTCGAAAAAACGGGCGGGAAGTCTGGCCATTACCGACGGAAAACCGATTAGCTAGGGGATGAGATCATGAGCAACGAACAACCGAAAATTCCGCAGGCAACCGCCAAACGGCTGCCGCTTTACTATCGGTTTTTGAAAAACTTGCACGCTTCCGGCAAGCAACGCGTCTCCTCTGCCGAGTTGAGCGAGGCGGTGAAAGTCGATCCGGCGACGATCCGCCGTGATTTCTCCTATTTTGGCGCGCTTGGCAAAAAGGGATACGGGTATAATGTCAATTATTTGTTGTCGTTTTTCCGCCGGACGCTTGAAGAGGATGAGGTGACCGAAGTCGCCTTGTTTGGCGTCGGCAATTTAGGCACCGCCTTTTTAAACTATAATTTTTCGAAAAACAACAATACGAAAATCGTGATGGCGTTTGATGTCGATGAGCGGAAAGTAGGGACGACAGTCGGCGGGGTGCCGGTCTATCATCTCGATGAGTTGGAGGAGCGGCTTCACGAAAACATCCCGGTCGCCATTTTAACCGTGCCGGCCGCCGCGGCTCAAGCGCTGACCGACCGCCTTGTCGCGCAAGGAATTAAAGGCATTTTAAACTTTACTCCGGCGCGGTTGAACGTGCCGAACCATATTCGCGTCCATCATATCGATTTAGCCATTGAGCTGCAGTCGCTCGTCTATTTTTTGAAAAACTATCCATCGCCATCGTAAAAAGGAGAGAAGAACACATGAAATATTTGTTGCTCGTTGCTGTGATTTTGTTGCTGTTTGGCACGAAAAAGCTGCCGGAATTAGGGCGGTCGTTCGGCCAGTCGCTTCGCGAGTTTAAAGACGCCACAAAAGGGCTCGCTGATGACGAAGAAACGAAAACCGACCGATGACAAGGCAGGATGGAGAAACAATGAATGACAAAGAAATGTCGGTGTATGAGCATCTGGGTGAACTGCGAAAACGGCTCATCATCGTGCTCATCTTTTTTGCTGCGGCGCTTGTCGTTAGTTTCTTTTTTGTCGATGATGTCATTTTGTATTTGCAGCGAACGACCGAGGCGAAGCATTTGACCATGAACGCCTTCCGCCTCACCGATCCGATTAAAGTGTATTTTCAGTTTGCCTTTGTCATCGCGGCTGTACTGTCGGCTCCGGTGCTGTTGTATCAAATTTGGGCGTTTGTCAGCCCCGGTCTGTATGAAAAAGAGCGGAAAGTGACGTTAAGCTATATCCCGGCGTCGATCGTTCTTTTTTTAGCAGGCGTCAGCTTCGCTTATTTCGTCTTGTTTCCGTTTGTCGTTCGATTTATGAGCCGGCTGGCTGACCAACTAGGGGTTCAACAAATGATCGGCATTAATGAATATTTTCAGTTTTTGCTTCAGCTCGTGCTGCCGTTTGGCATCGTGTTTCAGCTGCCGATCGTCGTGTTGTTTTTCACCCGCTTAGGGCTTATTACGCCGCAGCTTCTTGTTCGCATCCGCAAGTATGCGTATTTAGCGCTGCTTATTTTAGCGGCGGTCATTACGCCGCCGGATGTGCTGTCGCAAGTGATCGTCATGATTCCGCTCACCATTTTGTATGAAGGAAGCATTTGGGTGGCGCGCATCGGCTATCGGAAAGCGCAGCGAGCAGTCGAGCAGGAAGGCAATGAGTGAGGCGGGACGAAAAACATTGAGAGGAAAGCGAGCAAGGCCGGGCCAAACGAAGGGGCTGTCTCAAAAGCCGCAAAACAGGGCTTTGAGGCCGGCCTCTTGTTTTTTTGTTTCCATTTTCACGATATGATCGCCGTCATGGGATTGATGTTCTGGTCCCTTCCCGCGCGAATCACGGGAAGGGGGTCAGCGTTTTGAGGCGAAAAGAAGGCGAAGGGCGGTGCCGAAATCAAAGGCAGCGAGCGCCGCTAAAGCGATGGTGGAGACGTTCCAAACCGTTTCATGAGCACTTTCGATGGCCAAATACGTAAACATTGAGCCTAAGACGAAATACAGAAGCGAAAACAGCCGAGGGTTTCGCATCATAGCCAAACCCTCCAAACGGCGAGCGGCAGCTCGGACTGGCGCATCATTTTCTCAATCTCGTCGGCCAATAGCGTCTGCATGACGACGACGAACGTATTCATGGCGACATGGGCGAAAATCGGTACGAAAATGCGTCCGGTTTTTGCGTATAAAAACGCGAATACCATCCCCATGGATGTGTACAGAAGCAAATGTTCCGGCTCCATATGGACAATGGCAAACAAAAGCGAACTGACAAGCGCAGCAAGCCAAAAGTTGTATTTTTCATAAAGCGAGCCGAAAATGATTTTGCGGAAGATGAGCTCTTCCAAAATCGGGCCGATGACGGAGGTGACGACGACCAACAGCGGCGTCAGGCGGATGATATCGATGATTTGCCTTGTATTTTCCGACCCTGGTTTGATGCCGAGCAGCCGCCATTCGATGTTGGCGGCGATGCTTTGGGCCGCGAGCGCCAAAAAGACGCCCAAGACCGCCCACATCCACGAGGAAGCAAGCGGCAGCCGCCGCATCATTCGTTCGTTGCGGTCACCGCGGAGCAGCCATAAAATCACGACGAACGCAAGCAGAAAGCTGATGACCGCCCAATACCCGGAAGCCAGTTTGGCGGCTTCGAGGCGGCTTTCCGTTCCTTGGCCGACGCCGAGGGCGCGAAGAAGCGGCACGCCGACAAAGGCGGACAGCTGCATGACGATATACGTGATGATGACGTACCAGTGGTTGCGTTTCAAACCCTCTACCCCTTTTATTTCAAATTATATCCGTATTGTAGCACATGTATGGCGAAAATAGTAAGAAAACTGCATCCTCGCATCCCACCTGACCGCCGTAAAAAAAATTAACCGGAGCCGTTTATCAGTCCGAGGAATGTGAAATAATGAAAATGGGCTCCGCGCGGATGGGGAGTAGAGGCAAAACAACCGGCTCCTTTTGCTCTTTCTTCTTTAGGAGAGAAAAACAGTTATTTTTTTGCATTTCCTACTTGCAAAACTGAAAGAAGTTCATTAATATTATAAGTGTGTTAGCACTCAATAGTGATGAGTGCTAATAAGAACGGTGAAAACTATCGTTAAGGAGGTTGTTCCCCGTGTTGAAGCCATTAGGCGATCGTATTGTCATTGAAGTCGTGGAAACAGAAGAAAAAACGGCTAGCGGTATCGTTCTGCCGGATACGGCGAAAGAAAAACCGCAAGAAGGCCGCGTTGTTGCTGTCGGTGCAGGCCGCGTGCTCGATAACGGCCAACGCATCGCGCCGGAAGTCGAAGTTGGCGACCGCATTATCTTCTCGAAATATGCGGGCACAGAAGTGAAATACGACGGCAAAGAATACTTAATTTTGCGCGAAAGCGATATTTTGGCTGTCATCCGCTAATATATGCGTTCATCACATAAACATTCCGAAAACATACTGGGTACTTAATCGGATACTTAACTTGTGGCACGCAGTCCAACAATTTCATAAGGAGGTAACGGGGTATGGCAAAACAAATCAAGTTCAGTGAAGAAGCGCGCCGTGCGATGTTGCGCGGGGTGGACAAACTTGCAGACGCAGTGAAAGTCACATTAGGTCCGAAAGGCCGCAACGTCGTATTGGAGAAAAAATTCGGTTCGCCGCTCATCACGAATGACGGGGTAACGATCGCGAAAGAAATCGAGCTCGAAGATCCGTTTGAAAACATGGGCGCGAAATTGGTCGCTGAAGTCGCCAGCAAAACGAACGACATCGCTGGGGACGGTACAACAACCGCTACGGTATTGGCTCAAGCGATGATCCGCGAAGGCTTGAAAAACGTAGCAGCTGGTGCCAACCCGATGGGCATCCGTCGCGGTATCGAAAAAGCGGTTGCTGTTGCGGTTGAAGAATTGAAAGCCATCTCCAAACCGATTAAAGGAAAAGAGTCGATCGCCCAAGTTGCTGCGATCTCGGCTGCTGACGAAGAAGTCGGCCAATTGATCGCTGAAGCGATGGAACGCGTTGGCAATGATGGCGTTATCACGCTTGAAGAGTCGAAAGGCTTCACGACGGAACTCGACGTTGTCGAAGGGATGCAATTCGACCGCGGTTACGTTTCACCGTACATGATTACGGATACGGAAAAAATGGAAGCTGTCCTTGAAAATCCGTACATCCTCATCACGGACAAAAAAGTATCGAGCATTCAAGAACTGTTGCCGGTCTTAGAACAAGTCGTCCAACAAGGCCGTCCGCTCCTGATCATTGCGGAAGATGTTGAAGGCGAAGCATTGGCGACGCTTGTTGTCAACAAACTGCGCGGCACGTTCAATGCGGTTGCTGTCAAAGCGCCTGGCTTCGGCGATCGCCGCAAAGCGATGCTCGAAGACATTGCGATTTTGACAGGCGGCGAAGTGATCTCGGAAGAGCTTGGCCGTGAATTAAAATCGACGACGATCGCGTCGCTTGGTCGTGCGGCGAAAGTTGTTGTCACGAAAGAAACGACGACGATCGTCGAAGGCGCTGGCGATTCGGAGCGCATCAAAGCGCGCATCAACCAAATCCGTGCGCAGCTTGAAGAAACGACGTCCGAATTCGATCGCGAAAAACTGCAAGAACGCTTGGCGAAATTGGCTGGCGGCGTAGCGGTCATCAAAGTCGGTGCGGCAACAGAAACAGAATTGAAAGAACGCAAACTGCGCATCGAAGACGCGCTCAACTCGACTCGTGCGGCTGTTGAAGAAGGCATTGTCGCCGGCGGTGGCACGGCTCTCATGAACATCTACAACAAAGTCGCTGCCATCGAAGCGGAAGGCGATGAAGCAACCGGTGTGAAAATCGTATTGCGCGCGATCGAAGAACCGGTTCGTCAAATCGCGCAAAACGCTGGTCTGGAAGGCTCGATCATCGTTGAGCGCCTGAAAAACGAAAAACCGGGCATCGGCTTCAATGCGGCAACAGGTGAATGGGTCGACATGATCGAAGCTGGTATCGTTGACCCGACGAAAGTCACTCGTTCGGCGCTGCAAAACGCTGCATCTGTCGCCGCAATGGTCTTGACGACAGAAGCGGTCGTTGCCGACAAACCGGAAGAAAACAAAGGCAACAACAACATGCCGGATATGGGCGGCATGATGTAATCCGCCTAGCGAAACAAAGAACACTGGGAGTAATCCCGGTGTTCTTTTTCTTTTTGCCGCTGGGCAGTAGTCAAATTGAACGTGAAGCTTTGCACTCGGGGCGGCAGGATGGAGCTTGAGTTCTTTGACGAGCAGCGGCGGGGCCGCAGCATCAGCAACCACTCCGCGGCGGCCTGTCGACCACGTATAAATCCCGAGCCGGTGGTCGACCGTTTCGCTGTTGATAGTCAACGTTAATGTAGGCAGCTTGATATCACCGAATGAACAGTCGGAAAGCCATAGAAGAAGCAAAATAAGAAGCGGGGCCCATCGTTTCTTCATTGTCGAACCATTCCCCTTTTTTGAATATAGGCGTCTTTTTAGCCGCTTCGTTGCGTTGATCCGGCTGAAAATGGGAATAAAAATGTAATGGGGATGTCGATGCAAAGGAGGACAACGCAATGAACGAACGAATCGAACGCGACTCGCTCGGCGAGGTGCGGGTGCCGGCCGATAAATACTGGGGAGCGCAAACGGAGCGGAGCCGGCAAAACTTCCGCATCGGCAAAGAAACGATGCCGCTTGAACTCATTTACGCCTATGCCGAGTTGAAAAAAGCGGCGGCCATCGTCAACCATAGAGCCGGGAAACTGAGCGAAGCGAAGCAGCGGGCGATTGTGGCCGCGTGCGAGGAAATTTTGGCGGGCCAATGGGATGACCATTTTCCGCTCGTCGTCTGGCAGACGGGAAGTGGGACGCAGACGAACATGAACGTCAATGAAGTCGTGGCGAGACGGGCGAGCGAGCTGCTGGATGAGGGGGAAGGGCGCATTCACCCGAACGATGATGTGAACATGTCGCAAAGCTCGAACGACACATTCCCAACTGTGATGCATATCGCGATCTTCACGAAGATCCAAACGCACCTCCTGCCAGCGCTTGATGGCTTGATCGGGACATTCGCGACCAAAGAACGCCAATATGGGAAGACGATCAAAATCGGGCGCACCCACTTGCAAGATGCGACGCCGCTCACATTTGGACAAGAGATTTCCGGCTGGCGGGCGATGCTTGATAAAAGCAAGGCGATGATCATAGAGGCGAGTGAGAAGCTGCTTGATTTGGCGATCGGCGGCACGGCGGTTGGCACCGGAATCAATGCGCCGCCGGGATTTGGCGAGCAAGTGGCCGAGCAGCTAAAAACGCAGACGGGCTATCCGTTCCGTTCGTCAACCAATAAATTCCATGCGCTGACAAGCCATGATGAGATCGTGTATGTCCACGGAGCGTTGAAAGCGCTCGCCGCCGATTTGATGAAAATCGCCAACGATATCCGCTGGCTGGCGAGCGGGCCGCGCTCCGGGCTCGGGGAGATCACGATTCCAGCCAATGAACCCGGAAGCTCGATCATGCCGGGGAAAGTGAATCCGACGCAAAGCGAAGCGATGACGATGGTCGCTGTGCAAGTGTTCGGCAATGACGCCACGATCGGCTTTGCGGCGAGCCAAGGCAACTTCCAATTAAATGTGTTCAAGCCGGTCATCGCCTATAACGCCATTCAGTCCGTGCAGCTGCTCGGCGATGTGATCCGCTCGTTTGATGAACGGTGCGCCCAAGGGCTGGAGGCGAACGAAGCGAAAATGAAAGAATACGTGGACCGCTCACTCATGCTCGTGACGGCGTTGAGCCCGCATATCGGCTACGACCGGGCGGCGGAAATCGCCAAGCTCGCCCATCGCGAAGGGTTGACGCTCAAGGAAGCGGCGTTGAAAACCGGGTATGTCACGGCGGAGCAGTACGAGGAATGGGTGAGACCGGAGAAGATGATTTAAGGGAAAAGCGCTCATCCCGCTTCCGTGGGATGGGCGTTTTCATTTTTGATTTCTCCCTTTTTTCTCCTTCCCCCTTTGTTGCAAATCCATTCCAAAAGTTGTGTATATTCGATATTATATTAATAGTAGAAACTAGATAGTTCCTACCCCTAAAAGTCCCATTGATCACCATAAAAGGAGTTTGATGTCATGACGATCAACGAGCCGTTGCTTTCCCCGCTTGAGCAAGTTGTCCGCAATATTGAACAAGTCATTGTCGGAAAACGCAATGTCATTGTGCTCAGTTTAACAGCGCTGTTGGCCAAAGGACACGTATTGCTTGAAGATGTGCCAGGCGTTGGCAAGACGATGCTTGTGCGCGCGCTGGCGAAATCGTTCAGCGCCGAGCTGAAACGGATTCAATTTACGCCGGATTTGTTGCCGAGCGATGTGATTGGCGTTTCTGTCTATAACCCGAAAGAGCAGCAGTTTGAGTATAAACCCGGACCGATTGTCGCCCATATCGTGCTCGCGGACGAGATCAACCGGACGTCGCCGAAAACGCAGTCGGCGCTGCTTGAGGCGATGGAAGAAGGAAGTGTGACGGTGGATGGTGTCACGCGGGCGCTGCCGCAGCCGTTTTTTGTGATGGCGACGCAAAACCCGATTGAATATGAAGGAACGTATCCGCTTCCTGAGGCCCAGCTTGACCGGTTTTTGTTGAAATTGCATATGGGCTATCCGTCCCCTGACGAGGAAATCGAAATGTTAAACCGTTTAGAAAAAACGGCACCGCTGGCGGAGATCGGCCCGGTGATGTCGCTTGATGAATTGCTTGCGCTGCAACGAAAGGTAGCCGACGTGCATGTGAGCGATACCGTGAAACGATATATCGTCGATCTCATCCAGCAAAGCCGTCAGCATGAAGCGGTCTATTTAGGCGTCAGCCCGCGCGGATCGGCCGCATTGATGAAAGCGGCGCAGGCGTACGCGTTCATCCATGGCCGCGATTTTGTCATCCCCGATGATGTGCAGCAGCTCGCTCCCTATGTGCTCGCCCACCGCCTGCTCGTCCGGCCGGAAGCGAAATGGGACAAGTTTGATGCAGAAGCCATCATCGGACAGCTCATTGCCCGCACGCCGGTGCCGGTGCCAGGGCGGCGATGAGCATGAGAGGAAAATGGAATGGCCGACGATGGCCCGCTTTTCTTCACCTGTTGATTTTGGCGGCTGTCTTGTTTTCGTACGCCATGTTTCAAGGTGGATTTGTCAGCTGGTTTTTGTTTTACAGCTTTTTGCCGTTCGGTTTGTATGCGTTCTTGGTCGCGATGTATCCGCTTCGACGCGCCGCGGTAAGCCGGACGGTGCCGGCGCGGCGCTACCATGCGGGTGAATCGATTCCGGTGATGGTTCGTATCGAGTTGCCGTGGGCGGTTCCGCTGGCGGCGCTTGCTGTTGCTGAGGAAGGGCGGAAGCACGGAGGAGAGATGATTGCGATTGCTTGGCCGTTTCGCCGCCACCTTTCTTGTACATGGCCGCTTTCCTTGCCGCGCGGCCGTCATCAATTGGAAGCTGTTCGCTTGGAAGCGCGCGATGTCTTTGGCTGGGTGAACAAAACGGCATCGTTTTATGTCCCGTGCACGGTTATCGTCTATCCACGTTATATCCAATGGCCGCCTGAGATGGTGCGCGAATGGTTTGCCCAAGGAAAAGCTGCGCGCACGCTTGCCTATCGCCGCGATATGGCCGTGGCGGCCGGCGCCCGTGAATACGTGCCTGGGGACAAAATGTCGTGGGTGCATTGGAAGGCGTCAGCGCGCAGACAGGAACTGATGACCAAAGAGTTTGATGAACAGCGCAATGACGATTGGATCGTTGTGCTCGACGGCGCCGCTTCTCCATGGTTTGAGGAGCTTGTCACGTTAGCGGCTTCCGTATCGAAGGCGTTGATGGATGAAGGGGTGCCGGTCGGGCTGCTCGTTGCTGGAAAAGAGCGTTCTTTCTTAGCGCCGCGCCGCCATGACGGACAGTGGCAGTCGATTCTTCTCCGGTTGGCGGAAGTGGACGTCGGCGGCCAAGAGCCGCTCGCGCATGTTTTAGCTGAGGAGGCGAGCTGGAGGACGGCTGCTGGTTGCATCATTGTGACGTCCGCGTTGTCCGCCCAGTTGGCCGGGCAGCTCCGAGCAATGGCGCCAAAACGCCATATTGTTCTGTATGTTGTCAGCCGTGAATGGGGAGAGGATGAGCGGAATTGGGCGGACAGGCTTCGCCGCAGCGGAGTGTATGTGTCGCGCATTGACCCGCAGGCGTTGCAAACCGTCCGGCAAGGAGGAGGAGATGGATGAGACCGTTAGGGGCAAACATGTTATCTACCGTGCTGCCTAACGCCCTAGCCGCTTGGCTGCTCACGGAATGGCTTTGGCCGTTAGAGGCCGTCACCGATACAGCGCATATAGGTGTGTTTGTATCATTTGTCGCCCTTTGTTTCGGACTTCATTTGCTCCGTGTTCCCATATGGCTTTCCGCGCTCGGAAAAATGGTTTATATATGGTGGGCGCTTTCTCGCCTATTTTCTTTTGCTTCGATCGCCGCTTTGCCTCATGCGCTTTGGCGGGATAGCACCGTCTGGTTGTCGGGCGATTGGTCTTCTATGCCGGGCGATGCGCTGCGCACCTTTGTCTTTTTTCTGCTGTTATGGGCCGTTTCGTTCCTGTTGCATTGGCTTATTGTACGGCGGAATCGGTGGTTTGTCCCATACGCGTTGACAGTTGGGTATATCGCTGTGCTTGATACGTTTCTGCCATATAGCGGCAACGGGGCGATCCTTCGTCTTGTTGCGCTCGGCTTTTTTGCCTTCGTTTGGTTCCAGGGTGAAGAGCTGCAGGCAAAAGCGCCGTCTTTTCGCATCGGAAAGTGGCGGGCGGCCGCTCTGTTCATTCCTGCCGTCGCTCTTGCGGTTGGGTATGCAGGTCCGAAGCTGCCGCCGCAATGGCCGGATCCGGTGGCGTTTATCCGCAGCTATCACGCCCAGCCGGAAGAAACGAACGATGACTCACCTTCTCCTGGTGTGGCAAAAGTGGGATATGGGCAAAATGATTCCCGCCTCGGCGGGCCGTTTATTGCTGATGATACCGTCGTTTTCATTGCCAAAGACCAAGGCCGTCATTATTGGCGCGTCGAAACGAAAGACATTTACACAGGAAAAGGGTGGGAAGCGTTTCAAAGCGAACAAGTCCAGTCGTTTGGAAACGGTGAGCTGATTAGGTATGAATGGTGGAGCGACAAAGTCAAGACAGTCGAGCAGACGGCGGAAATCACCCGCCAAGACCAGGCGTTTCATCTCGTCTATCCGCTCGGCTTGCAACAGGTGCAAACGTCTGACCATATCGTCTACCGCATGCATATGGCGACGGAAAAAATTTATACGAGCGATCAAAACGCCAACGCGCTTCCGATCCGTCAGTATATGCTGACGTATATGGAGCCAGATTTTCCGATTGAGGTATTGCGCGCCGCGCCTCCTGTCCAAAACCCGCCCTTTTTGAAACGCTATACGCAATTGCCAGAGACGCTTCCGCAGCGGGTTCGCGAGTTGGCGAAGCAAATTACTGATGGAAAAGAAACCGTGTACGACAAGGTAAAAGCGATCGAGCAATACTTCCATCTGAACGGATACACGTACGAAACGACGGACGTCGCTGTTCCCGGGCCTGATCAAGATTACGTCGACCAGTTTTTATTTGAGACGAAGCAAGGGTATTGCGACAATTTTTCCACCTCGATGGCGGTGCTCGTCCGCACACTGGGCATTCCAGCGCGCTGGGTGAAAGGGTACACATCCGGACGGTTGGTTGGGGAACAAGACGGGCAATCGGTTTATGAAGTGCGCAACAACGACGCCCATTCATGGGTCGAAGTGTATTTTGAAGGCATCGGCTGGGTGCCGTTTGAACCGACGCAAGGGTTTGTCAATCCATATGCGTTCTCGCTTGCCGCTTCGAATCCAGAGGAGCCAGAACCACAGCTGCAGCCGGAAGAACGGGAAACGCCGCGTGTGCCGCTCGATCAATTACTTGAGCAACCTTTCGACGGCACAGGGGGAGCATTGGTGGGAGAAGCTGGCGGATGTTTGGTCGTGGAAAATGGGGTTGACCGCGCTGGTCGTGTTGGCCGTGTTGGGCGGAGCGGCCTATGCGACAAGGCGGAAATGGTGGCCGCGCTTTACGCTGTTTCGGTTCCGCCGCCGGAAACTCGATGGGGCCGCCTGGCTCATTTCTGCGTACGGGGCGCTTCTTCGCCATTTGCAAGATTATGGACTTAAGCGTCGGCCGCATGAAACGCTGCGTCAATACGCCGCCGAAGTGGATCGCCTGTTTGAAACAGATGAAATGAATCGGTTGACGAAACTATATGAACGCGCCGTATACGGAACGGGAATCAAGGAAGCCAATGTCCGTGAAGCGGTGGAATTGTGGGAAAATTTAATAAAAAGGACGATCTCTTGACCGTATGCCGGCAAGTTGATAGAATGAACTCAAATTTGCATACGGATAGACGAAAGCCCTTCATATAAGCGCAAGAATATGGCTTGCGCGTCTCTACCGGGCCGCCGTAAACGGCCCGACTATGAAGGCAGAAGACGCTGCTATTCTGCCTTCATCCATATTTTGGGCAATGGCAGCGTTATTTTTTTGACGGGGTGGAAAACATGAACCAAGAAATGATCGTCGTCTTGGACTTTGGCAGTCAATATAACCAGCTGATTACCCGCCGCATCCGAGAGTTTGGCGTCTACAGCGAACTGCATCCGCACACGATCCGTGCTGAGGAAATTCGTGCGCTGAACGCCAAAGGAATCATTTTCTCGGGCGGTCCAAACAGCGTGTATGATGAACAAGCGTTTACATGCGACCCAGCGATTTTTGAGCTGGGGCTGCCGATTTTAGGGATTTGCTACGGGATGCAGCTGATGGCGCATCATTTAGGAGGTAAGGTGGAAAAAGCGACGCACCGTGAATATGGCAAAGCGCTCATCCAAGTGAAAAACGATTCTTTGCTTTTTCATGGTTTGCCGGACGAGCAAGTCGTTTGGATGAGCCACGGCGATTTGGTGACCGCTCCGCCGGCTGGTTTCGCTGTCGATGCGACGAGCCCTTCGTGCCCGATTGCTGCGATGAGTGACGAACGGCGAAAATGGTATGGAGTGCAATTCCATCCAGAAGTGCGCCACTCGGTATACGGCAATGATCTATTGAAGAAATTTGTCTTTGAGGTATGCGGCTGCCGGGGCGACTGGACGATGGAAAACTTTATTGATGAGCAGGTGCGCCGCATCCGTGAACAAGTGGGCGGAAAAAAAGTGCTGTGCGCCTTAAGCGGCGGAGTCGATTCGTCGGTTGCTGCCGTTTTGGTGCACCGCGCCATTGGCGATCAACTTACTTGTATTTTCGTCGACCATGGCCTTTTGCGCAAAGGTGAAGCCGAAAGCGTCATGAAGACGTTCCGTGAGCAGTTCCAAATGAATGTCATTAAAGTTGATGCGAAAGACCGCTTTTTGGCGAAACTCAAAGGGGTTACGGACCCGGAACAAAAGCGGAAAATCATCGGCAACGAGTTTATTTACGTATTTGACGACGAGGCGGCCAAGCTTGAAGGCATTGAATTTTTGGTGCAAGGCACGCTCTATACCGACATTATCGAAAGCGGCACGGCGACGGCGCAAACGATCAAATCGCATCATAATGTCGGCGGTTTGCCGGAAGATATGAAATTCGAACTGATCGAACCGCTCAATACGCTGTTTAAAGACGAAGTGCGTGCACTCGGCACGCAACTAGGAATCCCAGACGAAATCGTCTGGCGGCAGCCGTTCCCGGGGCCAGGGCTTGGCATCCGTGTTCTTGGAGAAGTGACGGAAGAAAAATTGGAAATCGTTCGCGAATCAGACGCCATTTTGCGCGAAGAAGTGAAAAAAGCTGGGTTGGACCGCGAAATTTGGCAATACTTTACCGTCCTTCCCGACATTCGCAGCGTTGGGGTGATGGGGGATGCCCGCACGTACGATTATACGGTGGCCATCCGCGCGGTGACCTCGATTGACGGGATGACCGCCGATTGGGCGCGCATCCCGTGGGATGTGCTCGAGCGGATTTCAACGCGCATCGTCAATGAGGTGCCGCATGTCAACCGCGTCGTCTACGATATTACAAGCAAGCCTCCGGCAACGATCGAGTGGGAATAAAAACGAACAAAAGACGAACATTTCCAAAGAAATGTTCGTCTTTTTTCTTGACAGGTCATCTTCAGGCTGATACAATAGCCGTGGAATCATGAATATTGTTGAATTCCGTCGTATAATCCCGGGAATATGGCTCGGGAGTTTCTACCAAGCTACCGTAAATAGCTTGACTACGAGGGATGCGGGATCGGAGAGTGCTTGTTTGTCCTCTCTCTGTTCGTCATTCCTTCCTAGTCAACGCTTCTGGTAGCTGCTAGAAGCGTTTTTTATTTTATGTATAGGAGGGGGCAGACGTGAGAAAGTACTTCCAGTTTGATGAGCTCGGCACGAACTATCGAACGGAGATTATCGCCGGGCTGACGACGTTTTTGTCGATGGCGTACATTTTGTTCGTCAACCCATTTACCTTGTCGTTAGGGGCTGTGAAAGATTTTCCTGATGAACTGCGCATTGACCAAGGCGCCGTGTTTGTCGCCACGGCTTTGGCAGCGGCGTACGGATCGATTTTGATGGGAGTGTTGGCCCGCTATCCAATCGCCTTGGCGCCTGGGATGGGGCTGAATGCCTTTTTCGCCTTCACCGTCGTGCTGCATATGGGCATTCCGTGGCAAACAGCGCTGGCAGGAGTGTTTGTTTCCGGCATCATTTTTACGATTTTATCGCTCACCGGCATTCGGGAAAAAATTATCGATGCCATCCCGGTTGAACTGAAATATGCAGTCAGCGCCGGAATTGGGCTGTTCATCACGTTCATCGGCTTGCAAAACGCTGGAATTATTGTCGATAACAAAGCAACGCTCGTCGGATTAAGTTCGTTGAAAGACGGCAATACACTGTTGGCCATTTTTGGATTGTTCATTACTGTTGTTTTGATGGTAAGAAAAGTAAACGGCGGCGTCTTTTACGGCATGGTCATTACCGCGATTGTCGGCATGATTTTCGGTTTGATCAAAGTGCCGCATCAAATTGTCGGCGCTATTCCGGACATTTCACCAACCTTCGGTGTAGCGATCAAGCATTTGCCGGACATTTTCTCGTGGAAAATGCTCGGTGTTGTCTTAACGTTCTTTATTGTCGACTTTTTCGATGCGACCGGGACGCTCTTGGCTGTCGCCAACCAAGCCGGGTTGTTGAAAAACAATAAACTGCCGCGCGCCGGCAAAGCGCTGCTTGTCGATGCGACAGCGGTGATGGTTGGGGCGGTGTTCGGCACATCGACAACGACGTCGTACATCGAATCGTCAGCCGGCGTCGCCGCTGGAGGACGCTCAGGGTTTTCCGCGGTCGTGACGGGGATTTTGTTCTTGCTGGCGTTGTTCTTCTCGCCGCTGTTAAGCGTCATTACCGCACCGGTCACCGCGCCAGCGCTCATCATCGTCGGGGTATTAATGGCCTCGTCGATCGGCGAAATTGACTGGAAGAAGTTCGAAGTCGCTGTACCGGCATTCTTCACGCTCATCACGATGCCGCTTTCCTACAGCATCGCCACTGGGATTGCCGTTGGCTTCATCTTCTACCCGATCACGATGATTTTAAAAGGCCGCGGCAAAGACGTGCATCCGCTGTTGTATGTGCTGTTTGTCGTTTTTATTTGTTACTTCGTCTTTTTGCGGGAATAGTAACGGAGACGCAAGACTGTTCCAAAAGGCAGTTTGGATAGCCTTTCGGAGCAGTCTTTTTTGTATGTCCTAAAAGGTCGGTCAAGGATTGCGGAAATTTGCTGCTGGCAATGGTTTTGAGGCAGGGATTTGGCATCGCGGCCAATTGGCCGGTGTCATTGGAATTCATTATATTGATCGGGTGAATCGAAAAACGAGCATTGGCTTACTGGCTTGGCGAATCGTTTCAAGGAATGGGATTGATGACGAAAGCATGCAAGGCGTGCATTGACTATTTGTTGGTTGAGCAGGGGATGAATCGTGTCGAAATCCGCTGTGCGGTAGAAAATCAACGGAGCAGAGCGATTCCTGAACGGCTGGGATTTACGAATGAAGGGACGATTCGAGATGTGGAGTGGCTTTACGATCATTTTGTTGACCATGTTGTGTACGGGATGTTAGCAAGAGAGTGGAAGAGATAAGAACAAAGCGGTTTTGATTTGAAAGAAAAAATCTTGAATGAACAGTTGACACATCAAAACAGAGGTGCTATATTAATAAAGCCGTTTCGGTGCGGCGAAAAAAGCAAAAAATGTGTTGACAAAAACAAAAAAAGGTGATATATTACAAGAGTCGCTTTCGAGGAGGCGAATTCCTCGAACAAAGAAAGAATAGCTCGTTCCTTGAAAACTGAACGAAACGAAGCGCAATAGAAAGGCTGAGGTTGCTTGACACGTTTGGTGTCGGTGCCGAAGCTGACAAAGCCAATCAACTTTCTTTTGGAGAGTTTGATCCTGGCTCAGGACGAACGCTGGCGGCGTGCCTAATACATGCAAGTCGAGCGGACCAAATCGGAGCTTGCTCTGGTTTGGTCAGCGGCGGACGGGTGAGTAACACGTGGGCAA